>NZ_BAAIEW010000002.1:0-165178 GCF_054654515.1 Desulfothermus okinawensis JCM 13304
TATTATTATTTTTCATAATTTCAGAGAGCATAATTGCATTTTCCCCTACCCTTTTGTACCAATTTGAATATAACATATGTCTTGCAGCTAGATTATAATCCCCATTTTCCAAGGCTGATAACATGTTTTTAAAACTGAATAATCCTTTAATAGAGGTCTGTTTTGCCATTTCTACCAATACGATTTGTCTAACATTGCTCAATCTTTTGAAAAATGGCAGTTTTTCCTGAAGAATTAAGTAGACAATTTTGCCTGAAGTATCCAGTTTTTCTATTAATGTATTTTTTAAAAAATTTGTTTTTTTTGGCTCATTTCCATTATTATTTATCAAAGAAAGTTTTTCCTTTTTAGTTGCTAGGTCTTGTTGGACTTTTTCTGTTTTATTGGATATTAAGCTTTTTCTATTTGTTACGGTTTTATTATTTGGCGCTGATCCTTTATTGTTTTTAGTGGAGGGCATTATGTCGCTTTTCTCCTGTGGTGGAACTTTTAGACCTTGATTTGTGTTATTTAGCAAAGTATTTCCTATAATTACTTTTTGTTTAGTGTTTGATAAAGGAAATACCTTATCTTGTATTGGAAATTTTGATTTATTTGGTTTTTTATATGTATTTTTTACTAAAGGTAGATATGGTTTTATTTCATTTAAACGAGTACCAAAATAAAATGATACCAAGAATATAATACAAAATATAAGAGTGTAAGAAAGTTTACTAAATTTAGACTTCCTTTCATCACTATATAATTCCTTGCCAACTTCCTTGATAATTCTTGGTCCAATTTTCTTTTTGTCTTGTCCAAAAGCAGTGATTAACGCATTATCACATATTATATTTATTTTTCTTGGTATTCCATTTGAATATTTATATATTTTTCTTATTGCAGATTTAGTAAAAATATTTTTTCCAACATATCCAGCCTTTTTTAATCTAAAATCAATATATTTTCCAACTTCTTTTTTGTTTAATTCCTTTAATTTAACCCTTAGTTCTATCCTTTGCTTAAGTTGTCTTAAGGATTTAAGGGAAAGTTTTTTGTCCAATTCTGGTTGCCCAATTAAAAAAATTTGTATTAGTTTATTTTTTTCTGTTTCAAGATTGGATATTAATCTTAGTTTTTCAAGGGTAATTACTGGCAGATTTTGAGCTTCATCTAAAATAAGGACTACATTTATTCCCCTTCTATATTGTTCAATTAGATAATTGTATAATAGTTCCACTGATTCAACTTCAAAGCTCTCGTCATCTGGTGAATTTCGTTCAATTTCCAATAAATTCTGTTTGTTAAATCCAAGTTCTAAGAGAATGAGTTTTAGGAGATTTTTAAAACTCAGTTTGGTGTTGAATATCAATATGATCTTTAGTTTGTGTTGATCTTTAAAGTGGTTTAAAAAGGTCCTTACCACAGTGGTCTTTCCAAGCCCCACTTCCCCTGTGATAGCAACAAAACCCTTTCTATTTCTAATTGCATATATAAGTGCTGCGTAGGCCTCCTTGTGGGTTGGACCAAAATAGAAAAAATAGGGATCTGGAGAGATATGGAAGGGTTCTCTTTTTAACCCAAAAAATTCAAGATACATTATTTTTTACTAGACTTTAATGTCTTTTCTATTTCTTCCAAAAGCTTTTTGCACTGTTTTTTTTCTGGAAATTGAATATCTTGTTTAAGAACTAAACTAAGTAAATTTTTGGCCTTCTCCAATTCTCCATTTTTGAAGTAGGCATATGCCAAATGATATGTGACACTAGGTATTCTGGGTAATTTTTTGTGGGCATCTTCTAACTGGGCAATTGCACTGAGAACAGCGTGTTTTTTCACATATATCCATCCCAATGTGTCAGAAACATACGGATCATCTGGCATCTTTTCCTTGGCCACTTGTGCAAGTGACAAGGCCTTATCTAGATTTCCACCTTCTTCTGCCATAATCCATGCAAGATTGTTGGCAGCAGGAGCAAAATCTGGTTTGATTTCAAGACACTTTTTGTAGTATTTTTTAGAATTTGTTAAGTCACCTTTTCTATTATAAAGTACACCTAACATCATTAATACATTTATATTCTGTGGTTCCTTTCTTTCTATTTTGTGATAATAAGAAATAGCACTATCAATGTCCTTATCTATTAGAGCTATATTTGCCAATTGCACATAGGGCGACAAAACATTTGGATTTTCATTAATGGCCTTTTCAAAGGATTGTTTTGCATTTTGGTAATCCTTTTGGGCCATGTATATTTTCCCCAATGTATAAAAGATATATGATCTTAATCTTTTATTTTTTTGATTGTTTAGAAGATTTTTACAAAAATCTACAGCCTTTTTATTTTTTTTCTTTATTAAGTAGATAAGAGATATATTTGATATGGCTTCTGTTGCATATGGGTTTAGTTCCAACACCTTTCTATATTCAGATAAGGACTTATCTAATTTTTTTTCTCTAAGATAGGTATTGGCTAAATACAAGTATCCAATGTAATTTTTGGGACTCAACTCTTTTAAGTTTGTGAAATTTTTTTCAGCTTCTTTAAGGTTTTTTTCTAATAGGGCTATTCGACCCAAGTTTATATATATTCTTAAGTCTAAGGGGTTCATTTGTTTTGCCTTAGCTAAATAAACTTTGGCTTGGTCATAGTTTTTTTCTTGTATTAAAATCTCTGACATAAGTAGATTGGCCTTTAAGTGCCTTGGATTTATTTCCAAGGCCTTTGTAACATCATCCCTTGCCAAATTTATTTTGCCTTGTCCCAATTCTAAAAGGGCCTTTGTAAAAAAGGCTTCGTCAAAATTAGGATTATCTTTTGTAAGTTGTACTAAAATTTCTTGAGCTTCATTTGTCTTGCCTTTTAATAACAAGATTTTTGCTTTGATAAGTCTGGCAAGTGGATCATTTTTGTTTTTTTCTAGGAGCTTTTTATATAACTCCTCTGCATTCTTTATATCCTTAATTTCATAATAATATTGAGCCAATATTCTCATGGAAGTGGGGTCATTGGGAAACTTTTCAATTGTTTGTTTTAGTATTTGCTCTGCTTTTTTCCCTTTATTAACAGCTAAGTAAAATAGCGCTAGATTGATATAAGATTTTGGGTTGTCCCCACACTTTCTTACTGCCTCAGTTAAAATGTTCTCTCCTTTTTTTAGATCTTTGTAATTAAATATATATAAAAAAGATAACATCTTATAATAAGATGGCTTTTTGGGATCTTTTGCTATTGCCTTTTTAATTTGATTTTCAGCTTCTTTTACCTTGTTAAGTCTTAAATAGAAATTCGCCAAGACTATATTTATTTCCGGGTTTTTGGGGAATTTTTTTTCTGCCTGTAGCAATAATTGCTCAGCTTCTTGGAATTTTTTTGATTTCACATAAAAAGAAAACAATGGATAAAAATTTTTAAGGGTTGACTTTTTACTTTGCGTGGCTTTAAGAAGATATTTTTCTGCTTTACTGATATTTTTATCTTTTAATAGGTATAGATTTCCCAGAAGAATCAATACCCCAGGATCATCAGGGTAGCTTTTATATAGTGATTTTAGGATTTTTTCAGCACGATCATATTCTTTTAAATCCAAATAGCATAAGGCATATAGACGACCTGCCTTTAAATTGTTGGGCTCTTCTTTATATACTTTTTCTAAAAAAGATTTTGCATCAGAATATCTCTTGGCGCCTACGAGGAGTTCTCCCATTCTAAGGTTAGCATTAACATGATTTGGATCAATCCTTAATGCCTGCATGTAATTACTTGCAGCTGCCTTTATTTCCCCTTTTTTTAATGACACTTCACCTAAGTAGTAGTAAGCGTCACTATTTTTGGAATTGATTTTTATTGCATTTAGTAGTTGAATCCTGGCCTTATCCAATTCATTTTTCTCTAAAAACGTCTTTGCCTGTTTTAAGTAGTTTTGAAAATCTTTCTCTTTATTAGAACAAGCATAAAAAGCTAAAAAGGACAATATAAGCACTATTATTATTTTTTTCGTCATACACCATACCCCTCTATTGTTTATTTTTATGATTCTATAATGATAGGATCAACTGAAAAATTTAATTCAAATAGGTTATTACCTGGTTCACTTACTATCCTTATAGATGGATTGTATTCTTCTAGGATAAGAATTATAAAGGCAAGATAATTAAGAAAACTATTTTGAAAGTTTTTATTTATCAGTCTAGTTTTTTCAATATATATATCTTCATTAAACATCTTTGACCCATTACTGGTAAATTTTATAACTATATTTCTTTTATCTTCTTTATAATCTGTAGACACATTAATCTTATTAGCATTACAGAAAAATACATAATTGGTATGAAAAGTAAAAATCATACCTATGGATTTTTCTATTAGGTATTTATTTCCTATGAAGGCGGGAATATTTTTGGAGATGTTTGATGTACATTCTACCTCTTTTATGGAATATATGTTTCGGTAAAAATTATTTATGGATGACACAACAATTTTATTGATTTCTACCAAATTTATATTGTAATCTGGAATTTCCTTCACCTCTTTATCGAGTATTTTTATGAAAGTCCTAACCTTATTTAACTCACTGTTCAGGTTGTTAAAGTGTTGATAAAAAAATAGAGACGCCTCTTTTGGGATGCCATTTTTTGTATCATTACTAATTTTTAAAATCCTCTGTACCGCAAGATCCACCAAGTTGATTTCAGTATTTATGGTTTGAAATAAATTTACAATCTTCGTTTTCAGAAAACGGCACATATATCCCATATGAATTTGACCAATGGAATTTTTTATTAGGTCTAAATAGATATTGGAGAAGGGTTGCTTGACAGTATAGTCCAGTTTATAGGGCACCTTGCATACGTCTTTTAGTGAGGAAAAGATTTCTTTAAATTGAATGCTAAAGTTTAATTCTTCATTAAAATAAAGTCCTATTTTGTATGGTAGTGAGCCGTTTCGACACCACTTGACAACACCTGAAACTTCATGGCTAGTACCATTATTTTTTATTTGAACTAATACATTTTCTTGGTTTTTTAAAGGTTCATCGAAAAAAATTAAAGCCCCATGGAGACTTAAATTTTTTATTAGACATTTTTTTACGTTTCTTTCTTTAACCTTTTGAAGTAGACCTTCTAATTCCAAGGGGATTCTGGGTTCTCTTCTTTTTTCAGATTGATTTATCACCATATTTTCTCTTTTTGGGTGTACATTAACTTAAACTTAAATTTACCGTTATGAAAATTAAGTAACTTCTTAATCATTATGATAGAATAAAAAAAAACTTGCAAGATTTATGCTAACATTTTTTTTCTTTTTTTTTGTGGTAGTTGGTTGTTTTCCATTTTAAGGAATTAATCTAGTGAAAATTTATTCACATCTAGTGAAATTAATTTCAGTTGATAAATAGAAAAAAAATGGTTAACATTTCTGAACTATTAACTTGGCATTAAACTAGCATAAATGGCCACTTAGCTATAAGTTAATAAGGAGGACCTAGAACTAAATGATAAAGATTCAAAAAATTGATCTTCAACCTTATTTTGATATTGTAGTAAGGAGAAAATGGTGGATTGTTATTCCACTGCTCATTTCCATTCTTGGAGGTATTGTTTATATAGCAGTAACCCCAAAAACATACAAATCAACCACACTGATTTTGGTGGAGGCACAGAGGATTCCCAGTAGTTATGTAAAATCAACCATAACAGAAAGTTTGCAAAGTAGGCTCAATACCATATCTCAGCAGGTTTACAGTAGGACGAATTTAGAGAGGATAATTAAGCAGTTTAGGCTCAATGAGCCACGAGAAAAGGGGCGTTTTGAAAAAATTAAAGATAATATTCTTAAAAAATTGGGATTAGGGGCTGAAGAAAATAAAGGTATTGCTGCTGATAACTTGCAATTTATTAATTTTGTAAGAAAAAAAATACAAGTATCATTAAAAGGGGGTAGGAAGGCCTTTGAGATTTCATTTGAGTGGTATGATCCCAAAGTGGCTGCAGACGTTGCAAATGCCCTTGCTTCTCAGTTCATAGACGAAAATTTAAAGATAAGAGAACAAATGGCAATGGGTACAACCAAATTTTTAGAAACAGAGGTAAATCGTTTAAAAGGGCAACTAGAGAAAAAGGAAAAGGAGCTAGAAGAATTTAAAAAGGAACACCTTGGTATGTTACCAAGTGAATTAAATTCTAATATTTCCATATTAAACCAATTAAAGGATGAATATAACAATCTAATGGAGGCTATAAATTTAGCTAAGCAAAAAGAAATTGCCCTTAGGGAACAGATTGCTGAACAAGAGTCCACTAGAAGAGAGTCTATGTCTAAGGACGAAAAAATTTATTCCATAAATGAACTTGAACTTAAGTTAAAAGAATTAAAATCCATTTATACCGACAAACATCCAGATGTAGTTGCCTTAGAAAAAAGGATAGAGAGATTAAAAAAAATAAGGGATAAAGAAAAATATAGGGAAAAACAGGTCAAGGGACCAATTTACTATCAGCTAAAACAAATTAGAAATAACATAAGAAACTATGAAAAACGACTAGGAGAACTAAAAAAACAAATTGCTATTTATAAAAAACGGATTGAAATGACCACTAAAATAGGCCTTCAACTTGAAAAAATACAAAAAGAATATGGAGTTATTAGTAAGAGATATCAGAATCTTTTGTCAAAAAAATTGAGTGCAGAAATGGCCGAGGAATTGGAAAAACGTCAAAAAGGTGAACAATTTCGTATATTGGATTTAGCAGTTCCCTCTAGGGTTCCATATTCTCCAGATGTTAAAAGAGTGGCCATGTTTTCTATTTTATTTGGTCTATGCTTGGGTGGAGGCCTTGCTTTTTTGAGAGAGAGTTTAGACCCAGCGTTTTATACCCCTGAGGAAATAGAATCTTATTTAGGGGTAAAGGTAATAGTGTGTTTACCCACTCACGAATTTAAATAAAGAGAGACTAATATATGAGTAGACTGTTCGATGCCCTTGAAAAGGCGGAAAAGGAAAGGGTTGCTGGAAATAAGGTAAGGGAAGTTAAATTAAGTAAATCTAGTGGAGATATGCTTTCCTTTTCAAAAGAACTGGTAGTTCTTTCAGAGCCAACTTCTGTTATAACTGAAGAGTTCAGGTTTCTGAGGTCAAGGATTATTAGACCAGTTAAAGGGGATCCGCCCAAGACAATTTTAATAACAAGTTGTCTTCAAGGAGAAGGAAAGACTTTTGTTGTTGCTAATCTTGCTGCCACCATAGCAAAGGGTTTAGATGAGTATGTGTTGTTGGTGGATGCGGATTTGAGAAGACCTAGAGTTCATCAAATATTTGGATATGATAATGTACGCAAGGGACTATCTACCCATTTGTTGACAGGAGAGCCTTTGGAAAATTTGCTTATTAAGACTGAGATAAAAAAACTCACCATACTCCCTTCAGGGGAGGATTGTCAAAATCCCTCAGAACTTTTATCCTCAAAAAAGATGGAAGGTCTAATCAAAGAATTGAGAGATAGATACCCAGATAGATATGTTATTTTTGATTCATCTCCCATTGAACTCACACCTGAGACATTTGTGCTGGGGAATAACGTAGATGCAATTTACTTGATAGTAAAAAGGGCCAGTACTCCAAGAGATGTTGTAAAAAATACCATTGATAAGTTTGAAAAAGAGAAATTTAAAGGTATAATTTTAAATGGATATGAAAAGAGGAAAAGATATTACAAAGGATATTATAGGGGGTATGGTTCATATAGTAGTAATGGATATTAACCACAAAAGATATTAATAACTATGCTAAAATTTTTTAATAAATACTATCCAATAAGAAATTTAGTTTTTTTTATAATAGAAAGTTTATTAGTTTTCTTTAGTATATATATCGTCATATTATTATATTACAATTATAATTTACCTTTTGATCCAAACAGATTGAATATATGGATTAGGGTTTCTATAGTAACCTTTGTACTGCAGGTAGTTCTTTATTATTGTTCTCTTTATGAGTTTAAATATGGTTTAAAACTCCTTGATCTATTTTTGAGGATAGTTCAGGCTATAGGGATTACGTGTATTATTTTATCTGCAATATATTTTTTGTATCCACCTGTTATACTGGAACAAGGGATATTTTTTGGCGGCATTGTATTATTTTTGTTTTTTTTGGTTTCATGGAGGATTTTGTATATATATTTATGTCAAAAGGGAATATGGAATGAAGACATAATACTCTTAATGGATGGTGAACTAGGATTACATATTATAAGCGAAATAAGAAATAATTTAGATTCTGGATACAATATTAAATATATATTTTTACCCACTAATATCCAGTTTAATAAGGATATTTTATATGATATTTCTTTTTCAGAAGAACAAGTTTGTGAAGATATAGATATGTTATGTAGTTTATCGTTGGAAGATAACATAAAAAAAATAATTTTTGCTCTGGAAGAAAGGAGGGGTGTATCTCCTATAAATGTCCTTTTAGAGTGCAAAACTAAAGGAATTGCAATAATAGATGGTGTCACATTTTTTGAGAATCTTTGTGGAAAGGTTTTAGTGACAAAAGTGGTACCCAGTTGGTTAATATTTTCAGAAGGCTTCTCTAAATTCAAGCCCAGGTTAATGACCAAGAGACTACTCGATATAATTTGGTCAATGTCAGGCATTATTGTTTTATCTCCTCTCTTTATTCTCATAGGTCTTTTAGTCAAAATTACCTCAAAGGGGCCAATACTATTTACACAGATAAGGGTTGGTCAGTGGGAAAAACCCTATAAAATATATAAGTTTAGGACAATGAGACAGGATGCTGAAAAAGATGGGGCAAAATGGGCTCAACAAGACGATCCTAGGGTAACACCTATTGGAAAATTTTTGAGACGGTTTAGACTCGATGAGATTCCTCAATTTTGGAATGTCTTAAAAGGGGATATGAGTTTTGTTGGTCCAAGACCAGAGAGGCCTGAGTTTGTTAAGAAACTCAAAAAAAAGATACCATACTATGGAGAAAGACATTCGCTTAAGCCTGGTATAACAGGATGGGCACAGGTAAACTATCCTTATGGTGCATCAGAAGAGGATGCCCTAAAAAAGCTCGAGTATGATCTATTTTATGTTAAAAATATGACTATTTTGTTTGATATATATATAATTTTAAAAACAATAAAAACTGTTTTTACAGGCCAAGGTGCCAGATAAACAAAACAATGGAGGGGGTAATATGATGAGTACAAAGAGATTTTGTATTTACTTTTTTCTATTTATTTTTTTGTGTCCACTTATAGCGCATTCTGAAGATTCTACAAAATTCGCCTCTAAGGATTATTATTATAAAATTGGAAAAGGAGATGTCTTAGAGATCAATGTATGGAAGGAAAAAGACTTAACAAGGGTGGTGAAAGTTAGAACAGATGGAAGGATATCTTTGCCCTTGCTTGATGATATTAAGGCCGAAGGATTAACACCTATTGAACTTAAACACAAAATAGAAAAAAAATTGTCAAATTTCATTACAACTCCCTTTGTAACTGTTATAGTAAATGAGGAGAACAATAAATTTTATATGGTTGGAGAAGTAAGTAAGGTTGGAGAGTATGATTTAACAAAAGATTTAACTATATTGCAGGCTATAGCCATTGCAGGTGGGTTTACTGAATGGGCTAATAAAGACAATATAATCTTACTCAGGTATAAAAATGGAAAGGAACTAAGATATAAGATAAGTTATAAGGACATCATTTCAGGAAAACACCCAGAACAAAATTATTTTATTCAGAGAAATGATACAATAATAGTTAAATAGGAGTTAACTATGATCGTTAGACATAGAATATTTTGTCTTTGTTCTATTATATCATTGATTATATTTTTCTCTGGAATTGTGTCTGCTCAGGTAAATGTGGATCTTTTATACCAATTAAGCCTGAGGACAGAATATGACAGTAATTTAGACTTGACCCCAAATGATGAGGATTCAGATTGGGCATATATAATTAATCCTTCTGTATCCTTAGATGTATCTACAAAATTTACAAAAACAATGCTATCTTATTCTGCCTCTATTTTTAATTATGTTGAAAGAACGGAAGATAACTATATCTCTCATGATTTAAGCTTAAATTATTCAAATCATATCACTAAAAGACTAAAGTTTAATATGTATAATAAATTCAATGTAACTCAAGATTTGTATACAATAAATACTACAGGTGAAAGTAATGTATATAGTCCATCTGGCTATACATTGAGACGCGAGAGAAGATATCACTCAAATTACTCAGGGGGACTTAGGTTCAATTATCAATTTGGACGGCGAGATTTTTGTTATGTGGGGTATAATCATTATAGAAATTGGGAACAGGGTAAAGAGATTGAAGAAGCCACCCGATACAATCCTGTTGCAGGTATAGGTTTTGAAGTATGGGAGCATACAATTTTAAGTTTCGATGCCTCTTATATTAAAGGAGATTTTTATGGGGGCTCTGATGATTTTGATGAATTGATTGGAAGTGTAACACTCACCAAAGAGATAACTAAACATTTTTCTGTAAATGTAGCCTATTCCCACACATATATGGATTATTCTGGAGATACTGAAGACTATCAGGTGTATTCCCCTTCCATAGGTATATTTTATGCTATTTCCAAGGACTCGAGTTTAGGGCTTAGTGCAGGATATTATATGGAGGACAAGGAAAAGGGTGATGATGAAAAGGGTATCAATTTAGATGTTGATTTTAATAAAAAGTGGACAATAAAAAAGGGCAGTATTACCTTTTCCTATTCTAGCGGATATGAAGAGACCTATTTTGGGGGAGAAAACTTAGGTTTTACCATTTATCACGGTGGAAAATTATCTTTTTTATATGATTTTACAAGGCACCTGTCCAATTCCGCCTATGTAGATTATCGCTACAATAAGTACACAGATCAGGATCCAGAGAGAAAAGATAATGTGATATCCTTTAATGACAATTTGAATTATAAAGTGACAAAATGGATGGATGTTTCAGTCTCTTATACATATCGTCTCATGGATTCAAATATAGATGATAATGATTACAAAGACCACAGGGTAATGATTTCAATTGTTTTACACGATTCAAAAAAATTGATTAAGTAGAGATGGAAAAGAGTTTTTTGTATAGAATAGGGATACTGTGCCTGGCCTTTATATTTAGCTATGTAGTGATTAATTTTTTTAGCCATGTAAAGGCTGTTCCTTTAAAAATGCGCCTTAATAAATCTTTTCCCAGAAAGATCGATAATTGGGAAACTATTGAAGATGAGCCAATGGATCCCAAGGTTGCGAAGATACTTATGGTAGATGATTATGTATGGAGAAAGTATAGAGATAAGGAAGGCAATATCCTCGATGTTTATGTGAGTTATTTCTCTTATGTTGACAGGATAAAGACCTACCATTCTCCTTTAAATTGCATGCCTGGTTCTGGTTGGGATATATATAAAGTGGAGTCTGTACCCATAGCATTGTCCAAACATAAAAGGGTCCATGTAAATAGCCTTTTTTTAAAAAAAGGTTCAAGGGATATATATGCCCTATATTGGTATCAGTGTCGAGGAAGGATTATAGATTCTGAGGTGAAGGAGCGTATTTATAGGGTTATTGATTCAGTTTTTAAGAGAAAAACCAATGGTGCATTTGTCAGAATCATATCTTTGAGTAATGGGATAACTCAGGATAAATTAAACATATTTTGTGCAGACGTAATTAAAATCCTAGAAAAAATATTGCCTTCATAGTCAGGACACAATATGAAGTTAACATCCAGTAAAATTTTGTCACCAAAAACCATTGGACTCACCTTTTTTGTTTGCATATTTTTTTTATTGTTTTATCCCTTGATTTTTAAATTAATAGATAGTTGGGAGGTAGATCCCAATTATTCCCATGGGTTTTTTATTCCCTTTATATCTCTTTATTTTATTTACACAAAAAGGAAAGTCCTTAAATATCTGGACATAACACCTTCAAATACAGGTCTTTGGGTAGTTGTGTTTGGACTCCTTCTCTTTATATTGTCATGGTTATCTTCCCTGGATTTTGCCCAGGGTATTTCCATGTTGGTAGTTTTGTGGGGAAGTATTTTATTTTTATATGGAAAACAAGTAGCAAGATTGCTTACATTTCCCATTTGTTACCTAGTATTTATGATTCCCCTTCCAGCCATTGTGTGGAATAGGCTGTCTGTTCCATTGTCTTTGGTTGCATCTTCTATCTCTGCAAAATTAATGGAATTAATGGGTCTAGTTGTGTACAGGGAAGGTAATATTATTACCCTTCCAAATATAACCCTGCAAGTTGTAGAAGCGTGCTCAGGGCTTAGGTCCTTAGTTACTATGATGGCACTTGGCGCTGCATTGGCGTATCTGTCAAATTTCGATTTAAAGAGAAAGATTATTTTGTTTTTTTGTGCTATTCCCATTGCAATTATTGGCAATGTTATTAGACTAACTGCAACAGGAGTGCTTTCTGAGGATTTTGGCGCTCAAATGGCTAGGGGTTTTATACATGAATTTTCTGGTTGGGTAGTGTTTATAGCAGGTTTTTTACTCCTACTTTTAATACAACGCTTATTAGAAAAAAGATAGATTGAGATGGAAAATAAATTCATTGCAATTACCGTTGATGTTGAGGATTGGTTTCAGGTGGAGAATTTAAGGAGAGCATGTCCAATAAGTAGTTGGGATAATATGAAACTTAGGGTTGAGAAAAATGTAGATAAACTGTTGGGGTTGTTTGATGAACTTGGAATTAGGGCTACATTTTTTGTACTTGGGTGGGTTGCAGAGAGACTTCCTAATCTAATTAAGAAGATCTATGATAATGGACATGAAATAGCTAGCCATGGTTTTTGGCATAATCTTTGTTCAGAAGTAAGATTTTTCCAATTAAGGGAAGAATTATTAAGGTCAAAGGAATTATTGCAAGACATAACAGGGGTAAGGGTATTAGGGTTTAGGGCTCCAAACTTTAGTATATGCAAAGATCTTTTGGCTTTACTAAAGGAACTAGGATATGTATATGACTCAAGCTACAACTCCTTTAGATTAAATTCCAGATACGGGGAATTGGGAAAAGATTTAATTCAAAGGGAGGTAGATGGGATTTTTCAACTCCATACTGGAATATTTGAGATACCCATATCAAATTTTGATTTTAAAAATATAGTACTTCCTGCAGGAGGTGGGGCATATTTCAGGATTTATCCTTTGTTTGTATTTAAATTTTTAGTTAAAAATATATTAAAACAAAAAGGATGGTATGTGTTTTATATGCATCCATGGGAGATTGACCCTGGTCAACCAAGGTTAAGTCAACTTAGTTTAAATCATAAATTTAGGCATTATGTTAATTTAAATAGGACATTTAATGGTTTGAAAAAAATGTGTTCTTATTTTAAGTCCAAAAAGGATGTAAAATTTGTTTCATGTTCAAAATTATTAAATAAAAAGGTTTATAATCCATAGGAGCTTAAAAATGAATTCACTATCAAATAAAGAAGTTATCAAAAGAGCCAGAGAAAGACGGAAATATCCAAGATTGCAGCCTAAAAGGAAGGTTTTTTCATCTCTAAAATATAATGGTGAATATATTGTTGGAAACGTAATAGACATAAGCAGAGGTGGACTCAGTTTTAAATATTTATTTAACATGCACCAAATCTTTCTAAATGGCAATTCAGATACATATGAAGTAGAAATATTCAGCCCTGATAAAGATATTTTTATACAAGGGGTGAAGTGCAAGGTTGTTTATACAAGAATTTTACCCAATGGACCTGTTAGTTTTTTAAAGATAGTCAAATGTGGTCTTAAATTTAAGAGTTCTGATTATGAAATTGTCAAAAATATAGACGAGTTAATATCAAAGACCATAAATTAAATGAAGATTTTGTACCTTGCCCATAGAATCCCGTATCCTCCAAATAAAGGAGACAAGATCAGGACATTTAATCAAATAAAGTATCTATCTAAAGAGAATGAATTATATATTGCTACTCTATGCGACACCAAAAATGATTTAATATACAAAAATTCAATAACAAAGTATTGTAGATCCTGTTTTTTAGAATTTATTCCTCCTCAAAAAAAGGTAGTTTCATTGCTTAAATCAATAAAAAATAGAAAACCAATCTCAGTTAATTATTTTTATTCTAAAAAATTGCAACACCAAATCAACTCCCTTCTAAATAGAGAAAAATTTGACGTGGTTTTTTGTTTTTGTTCTGTAATGGCTGAATATATATTTAGGGTCAAAGATTATTTAAAGAATAATCCATTACTTGTTATGGACTACTGTGATTTGGATTCCCATAAGTGGTATCAATATTCAAAAAACTCTATTTTCCCAAAAAATTTAATATATAGATATGAAAGTAAGAGCTTGCTTGAGTATGAAAAAAGAATAAATAAAAAATTCCACATATCAATCTTTATTTCAAAGGTAGAAAAAGATTTATTTTTAGCAAGGTTTAATAAAGCAAAAAATATTCATGTAATTCCAAATGGGGTTGATTATAATTTTTTTGTTCCAAATAAAAATAGGATAGACTTACTGCCTCAGGATATAAAAGATTTTATAAAAAATAAAAAGATAATTATCTTTGTTGGAGCAATGGATTATAAGCCAAATATTGATGCAGTCTTATGGTTTATAAATTCTGTCTATAATGAAGTAAAAAAACAAAATAGAGATCTATGTTTTTTGGTAGTTGGTAGAAATCCCAGTGATGAGATAATAAAATTTCACAAAAAAAATGACATATTTGTAACCGGTTTTGTTGACGATGTGAGGCCATATTATGATATTGCCCATATTGTGGTTGTCCCAATAATGATAGCAAGGGGAATACAAAACAAGGTGCTTGAGGCCATGGCCATGGAGAAAAGTGTTGTTTTGACCAATGAGGCCAATGAGGGCATATGGGCAAAGGATAAGGTTCAGGTATTGGTTGCAAATAATAAAAGTGAATTTTTTAAGTCAATTTCTTACCTCTTATCTAATCCTAGTGATATATTGGGCAAAAGGGCCAGGTCTTATGTTATAGATAATTTTTCCTGGGATTCACATCTAAATAAATTAACTGAGCTATTTAAATTTCAAAAATGAAATATTTTTTTTAATTTATTCTATACTATCAGGTATCTAACAGTTAGTGTGATGTAAAACATTCAAGTAGCGAAAACAGATATTATGCATTAGGGGTCACAGCTTAGGGCGAAAACTTTTTGTGGTGTTTACAGTTAGGAACAAAAAAATAAGGATAATTTCAGCGAGAGATATGAGCAGAAAAGAAAGAAAAATTTTTGAGGAGTTATAATGAAAAAACAACTTCCTAAATTCAAGAACGAAGATGAAGAAAGGGAATTTTGGTCAATGAATGACTCTACTGACTATATAGACTGGGATAATGCAGAAGAATTGGTACTTCCGAATTTGAAACCTTCCTTAAAGACCATATCATTGCGTTTGCCCGAATACCTATTAGATGAACTGAAATTTTTAGCAAATAAGAAGGATGTCCCTTACCAATCTTTACTCAAGATGTTTTTATCAGAAAGGGTTCAATTTGAATTAAAAAAAATGAGCTATGTTAGAGAAAATATTGAGGACTAGAGAAATTGTTATAAAGTAAGTCAGTAGGTAGTATAGAATATTTTGTGTTTTAATCAAAAAGGCTTTTTCATGGAAATAAAAATAACTCAAGCAACAGATGAATATAGAGATAAGTGGGATAGGTTTGTCGTAAATCATCCCCATTCAAATGTGTATCAATTATACAACTGGAAAAAGGTGATAGAGGATACCTATTCCCATAAAGGATGTTATTTGATTGCAATATCTAATAATTTTGAAATATTGGGTATCTTGCCAATTGTGAAAATAAATGCATATGGTTTGATAAAAAAGTTCACATCAATTCCTTTTTTTGATTTAGGTGGGGTATTGGCAAAGGATAGAGAAATTGAAAAGGCATTAATTGAGCATGTGCTCAAGTTAGCTAATAAAGAAAAAATAAAGAGCGTAACCCTTCGCCAAGATGGTTTACTTGATTCATTTGAGTTAGTAGAAAGCAAAGCTTATCCTCATACCTTTGTAAAAAAGGACAAGGTAAGGCTCGTCCTTGAGCTTGGGAAGACCTCTGATGATTTATTTAAGTCATTTAAGTCAAAGCTGCGCAGTCAAATAAGAAGGCCTATAAAAGAAGGATTAAAGGCTAAAGTTGGGGGATTAGAGCTAGTTGATGATTTTTACAAGGTCTTTTCATGGAATATGAGGTATTTGGGTTCCCCAGTCCATTCAAAAGAGATTATAAAAAATAGTGTGAAATATTTTGCATCACAGTGTAAAATATTTGCAGTTTATAAAGATGAAATACCTGTTGCCAGCAGTTTGATCTTAGGTTTTAAGGATACAGTGTACAACCCCTGGGCTTCTTCCTTAAGGGAATATAGTCGCCTAAGCCCCAATATGCTCCTTTACTGGGAAATGTTAAGATATGCATGTGATAATGGGTTTAAATATTTTGACTTTGGAAGATCTACTGTTGGCGAAGGGACATATAGGTTTAAAAAACAGTGGGGGGCAGAAGATAAAGGGTTATTTTGGTATACTTGGTCAAAAAGGGTGGTGAAACAAGGAATCAGTGAGTCTGAGATGAGAAATCTGCTTATTAAAGTATGGAGAAATATACCATTAACTATAACTGAGATATTGGGGCCATACTTGAGAAGGCATATAGAATTATAGTTTATCAATTATCTTGTCTAGATATTTTGAAGATCTTAACTTTTTAGGTATATTATTTGCATTTATTTTTATCTAGATGATAAAAGGAGTTAGTAATAATGATAAAAAAGATTGATAATTTTAAAAGAGATCCACCTTTTTTATGACTAAGTTACAATTAAAAAAATATTAAATTAACAGGGAGGAATGTATGATAAAGAAGAAAATATTAAATGTTTTTTTATTAATGGCGGTAGGGTGGTTTTTTTTAGGAGGAAGTGCTCAAGCTCTCTATCTTGAGCCGATGGCCTACAATAGTCTTTTTTTTAGGGGAGTAGAAGTTTTTGATAAGGTGAATAGTACCACTCCCAATGACGAGGTTGCTCCAGGAGATCTTTTTTGGGGTGTTATGACAGTAAATGATATACTTTATTCAAAAACAGACCCAACAGCTCAAACAGGGAGTAGTTTACCTTATAGTGAAATAAGTGCCTACTTTGTGCTTGAAGTGGACCAAGTTAAAGAGAATGATCCAAATGATGCTACTGATGATGTGATCATTTTTGGAGCACCTACTTACGATCCAAATCAAATTCTTGATGTGAGTACAGGTGAAGTGATTAGAGTATATGAAGATCCAACCCCAGATTTCGACAATACAAATGTTTCTACAGGAGTGGCATCAGCTACCAATGGAACTGTTTTGTGGTCATTGGGATTTAATCCAAGTACGGATGGTGATAGTACAGGGGGATATTGGTATTCTTTAGCACCTATACAAATACCCAGCACCAACTCTAAAGTAGGCTCCACTTATGGTGGACTTAATTTTATAAAAAATGCAGCCCTTAATACTCCTGGTGGAGAAATGTTTAAAGCTATAGATGATCCTAATGAAACTAATCCTGATGGAACTCCACGAGATGTTCTTGTAGAGTTCTTCCTAAATAGTGAAATCTCTAAAATAAATTCTCTTGGAGCGGTAGACTCTTCTGGTACTAATAGGCTTTGGGAATTCGCTATTAACGACCCAGCTGTGCTCTATCCTCTACCAGAGCCAGCCACTATGTTGCTTTTAGGTTCAGGGTTAATAGGAATAGTTGGTGTTGGTAGGAGAAAAATGAGAAAGTAAAGTATAACTAACTTGAAGATTGAGTTTATTTGGTTTAAAAAGAGGGGCATAAAAACCCCTCTTTTTTATTGTGATTCTAGATTTATGTTTAATGGAAATTAACAGAGTATAAAAAGTTGTTATAAAAAAGACAGACATATGAGTAATTGCGAATGTAATAGTAATATTAAGGTGATAATCTCCTTCATCATCCCCCACAAAGGTCGAGAGGGGCTGCTTGAAAAAACTTTGGAAAGCATTCAATTTCAAGAGTTTGATTTGACAAAAATAGAAGTTATAATAGTGACGCAAAATAAAAAATTATATTCAAATATAAGCAAATACCCATTTAAAATTCATATTCTCTATGAGTCAGAGGATAAAACTATTTCATATCTGAGAAATAAGGGGGCGTCTGTTGCCAAGGGCATATATTTTGCTTTTTTAGATGCCGATGTTTTTTTGTCCTCCAATTGGATCAAGGTAATGTTGGAAGAGATTGAAGCAAAAAATTTGAAAATGGTCTGCGCCCCTCAGGTTGCAAGTGATAATCCTACAGATATTGAAAAAATTCGGGTTGCTTTAAATAGTGTAAAGGCGGATAGATTTATTGATTTTACAGGTGGCTGGAATTTATTTCTAAGAAGAGAAGATTTTTTTAGGTGTGGAGGCTTTCCTGAGGATATAATTACATGTGAAGATTATTATTTTTGTGATAGGGTAAATAAATTGGGAAAGATGTACTGTACATCAAAGGCTTTCTTTATTCATTTAGGTGAAGATAAAAATTATAAGGAACTTTTTAAAAAAGAAATATGGCGGGCAAAGGGGAATATAAGGTCAATTAAGGGAAGAAAAATAACATTGAAAGAGATTCCAAGTATAATAACTCCTATGTGGATATTAATTGGGTTTTTGTTGTGTATTATTGGATTGTTTATGAAAAAAGGCTTCTTAGCTATGGGTTGTTTTTCCCTTTCTATATTGCCTATAGCTATATATTCTATAAGATTGGCCAGAATATCAAAGGATATTGCATTTGTGACTATATTAAAATTTTACTTTGTGTATTTTTTGGCCAGGTCTTTGGGGACTGTGAAAGGGATATTAAGTTGACCCTTAGCTTAGAGTAAGATATAATAATTTTAGTTGGTTAAAAAAATAATAGAGTTCTGTAGTTCCGGGCGTCTTAGGTGTAGTTGTAACAAATTAACTTTACTGAATCTTTTGGGAGTCATCACTTTATGAAAAAGCAAATGAAAGATGAAATAATCATAGAACCAAAGCGTGGTCTCGGTCTAATAGATTTAAAGGAGATGTTGAGATATAGGGACCTTTTTTATTTTATGACATGGAGAAATATACGCACTAGATATGCTCAGTCAAGCATTGGAATTGGATGGGCTATTATTCAACCTTTTTTTTCAATGGTAGTTTATACGATAATTTTTGGTAGATTGGCTAAAATAGATTCAAATGGAGTACCTTATGCAATATTTAGCTTTACAGCTCTAGTTCCATGGACCTATTTTGCTAGTTCTTTAACTGAGGGCACCAATAGTTTAGTAGCTAATGCCAATATGTTAAAAAAGGTATACTTTCCTAGAATTATTTTGCCTATATCTTATATAGTTGCAAGGTTATTAGATTTTATAATAGCTTTTTTCTTTTTATTGCTTTTAATGTTTTGGTATAAAATATTTCCTACAACAAATATAATTTTTCTTCCAATATTGATGATTAACTTGATATTGACAGCAATGGGATTTAGTTTATGGTTTACTGCCCTTGCAATACAATACAGAGATGTAAACTACTCAATTTATTTTATTGTGCAATTATTTATGTATGCAACACCTGTGGTTTATCCTACCACTGCGATCCCTGACTCATTAAGAAATTATTACGCAATAAATCCCATGGTAGGGGTAATAGAAGGTTTTAGATCAGCACTTTTAGGTACAATACCAATGCCATGGACCTGGATTGCGATTGGAACGGTATCGGCTTTTACTTTAGCTTTTACTGGTATTTTATATTTTAGTTCAAGACAAAAAATATTTGCAGATGTAGCTTAACTACCAAAAAATAGTGGGAAGTGAATTTTTATGTCAGACACAGTAATTAAGGTTGAAAATGTAAGCAAAGCTTATCGCATTGGTTTGAAAGATGAGAGGCCAGACACTCTTGTACAAACCATATTTTCCTGGTTTAAAGCACCTATAAAAAATTTTATGTCGCTCAGGAAGCTAACTAAATTTCATAATAGTGACAAATCTAAAGATATAATTTGGGCACTTAAGGATGTATCATTTGAGGTCAAACAGGGTGAGGTGGTTGGTATAATAGGTAGAAATGGTGCTGGGAAAAGTACCCTTTTGAAAATACTTTCAAGGATTACTGAACCAACATCGGGTCGGGTAATAATAAGGGGAAGGGTAGGGAGCTTGTTAGAAGTTGGCACTGGTTTTCACCCTGAACTAACTGGTCGTGAAAATATCTATATGAATGGCACAATTCTTGGTATGACCAAAAAAGAAATAGATAAAAAATTTGACGAAATAGTAGAATTTTCTGGTGTGGAAAAATTTTTGGATACACCTGTAAAACGGTATTCCTCTGGAATGATGGTGCGCTTGGCATTTGCAGTTGCAGCCCATTTAGATCCTGAAATTTTGATAGTGGATGAGGTTCTTGCTGTTGGGGATGCTGAGTTTCAGAAAAAATGTTTGGGGAAGATGGAGTCAGTGGCAAAGGGTGGCAGAACGGTTTTGTTCGTGAGTCATAATATGGCTGCGGTAGCTAATTTATGCAATAAAGGAATAGTATTAAATAAAGGAAAGGTTGTATTTCTTGGAACTGTTCATAGAGCTTTAGACTTTTATTCTAATTCTCTTGCAAAAGAGACTCCATTGGGCGTTGCAAGAAGACCCGATTATTCTTTAAATTATTTTATTGAATCTGTTAAAATTGTTGATGATAAATTTCACATTAAATCGACTTTTAAATATTGCGAGCCATTAGGTATAATTGCTACCCTGAATGGGGTAGATTTTAAGTTCTGTTTTAGCTTTTTAATTAAAAATCAATTTGGACAATGCATTTACCATTTAAGATCACAAGATTATGGACATTTTTTTTTACCAACTAGTCAAAAAAGTACTATTTGTTTGTTTGTGCCTTACCTAGGCCTTACAGAAGGCACTTTTTTTATAACTGCATGGCTCGGCGATGCTAATGATCGCGAAATTGAGGCGTGGCGTAATTGTGTAACTTTTCATGTAGTAAAGGAAAGTCCTTATAGTGGGAACTTACGCTCCAATGTTATCCCTCAGGCCAATTGGATTTTAAAAAACTCTTTAATCTAGTAATCAAGAATCAAAGGCTGCTTTATTGGGAGCATGGATGAAGTAATCCCTAAGATTATAATCGATTGTTTTTACTATGAAGACAGTCCAAAAGTTTTAATGACTGGAGAGGGATTTTATTGATGATAATGCTAAGTCTTAAAAATATAAGAGATGATGTTGAAAATTTAAAAATTAGAACCGTAGTTAAACTAAATTATTATCTAAAAAATTATAATGATATTATATGGCTAATTGGTGATGGGAGAAGTGGCACTACATGGGTATGTAATCTGATTAACTTTAGCAAGAAATATAGAGTGATGTTTGAACCATTTCATCCCAAATTTGTTAGTAGAGCAAATTTTTTAATCCCTCATCAATATGTTTGTCCAGGCAAATTAGATGATAATTTAATACGATTTGCAAGAGATGTTTTTAGTGGAAATTTTTTTCATAGAAGAGTAGATTCTGAAAATACAAAAATATTATACGAAGGAATCCTTATAAAGGATATATTTGCAAATTTATTTAGCTATGCTTTAATGTGTCATTTCCCGGAGGTCAAACCAATTCTTCTGATTAGGAATCCTTTTGCTGTAGCGCTTTCTAAGTTTAAAAAAAAGAATTGGTTCTGGTTCAATGAACCACGCGATTTATTGAAACAAACAGATTTGTACATTGATCATCTTTCAAAATTTGAAGATCTCATTTTAGAAATTAGTGAAAAACGGAATTTTTTGTTAAATCAAATATTAATTTGGTGTATAATTAATTATATTCCTTTAAGACAATTTAAATTAGGCACTATTTATGTGTGTTTTTATGAAAATATTTATTCGGATCCCATAAAAGAAATAAAAAAAATATTCAAATTTATAAAAAAATCACATATCATTATAAATGAAATTAAATTAAATGAAGCTATTAACCGACCAAGTAGAGTTGCAGGTGAAGATAGCTGTTTTTTTACTGGTAAGTCACCTATTTCATCATGGAAAGATGAAATTCCAACTGAGATAATAGAGAAGGGTTTGTATATATTGCAGCATTTCGGATTTGAAAAATTATACAAAGAAAATTTTTATCCGGATGAAAATATGTTAATAAAAATTCAAGCTAGTGTGTAAGAAAATAAAAAAACAGTTATGAAAAGCATGGGAATCTAACCGGGCGAGTTTTGGCATTCAATAATTCGTATGGGGGAATGGGTTATTTTTTAGATGCATGGGGGCATTTCTAAGCAAATATCCATTTTTTTGATAAGGAAAAAGATGCCCTTGAGGCATCCCTCTCCTAAAAATAATTTTATATTTTAGAAAGGAACAGCTATGAACATTACCATTGCCATTTGCACCTGGAATAGGGCGAAGCTGCTGCACCAGACTCTTCAGCAAATGATTAAGCTCAAACAACCCCCAAGCATATCCTGGGAACTCCTGGTAGTTAAAATAATTATAACTCCACAGATAATACCGAGGAAGTAGTCAGGGAATTTGAAGGACGATTACCCGTTAGACACATTTTTGAACCCAAACAAGAACTCTCTCATGTACGCAATCGAACTATTAGGGAAGCTAAAGGGAACTTCATCTTATGGAAAACGAGGTGGTTACTAAAAAGGTTATGGGAAAAGGACCGTTAATAAGTCTAATAATTTGCACCCGAAATAGAGGCACGGCGTTAAACCATTGTCTAAATGCACTGTCAGAGATGGAGGTGCCGTGTGAGTGGGAACTTGTCTTAGTAAATAATGGTTCCACAGATAATACTGCTGATATTATAAAAAAATTTATCCACAGTTCTCCTCTTATAAATGTCAGATTTGTATATGAATCAATACCTGGATTGGCACGTGCACGAAATAGTGGAATACGTTATAGCAGCGGTGAAATAATTGTATTTACAGATGATGATTGCTATCCAGAACCTGATTATCTCTTGCACGTGGCACAAGTGTTTAACTCACCAGAAATATCATATTTCGGCGGCAGAGTAGTTCTATATGATCCCAAAGATTATATGATAACTGTACAATACAAAAATGAAGTACAATTAATAAGGCCAAATACATTTATACCTGCTGGTTTAATTCATGGAGCTAATATGGGCTTTAGAAAAAAAATTTTTAAAAGAATTGGTGGATTTAATGAACTTTTGGGAGCAGGAACGCTCCTTCCTTCAGAAGATGTTGAATTTATTGCACGCGCCTCAGCATCAGGTTTTACCGGGGGCTATTTCCCAGGTCCTGTAGTTAAACACCACCATGGTCGAAGGAGCAAAGAACAAATACAGTCTTTGGTGCGAAGTTATCATTTAGGGCGAGGAGCTTACTATGCTTCTATGCTTTTAAACAAGAAATCAAGGTATCTGTATTTAAAACATTGGTGGTGGTCAATATCTAAATTAGATTGGGAGCGCAATATTTATGAGTTAAAGGGAGCTCTTATTTATTTTAGATTATATACGATTAATCGTTTAAAGCATAAAGAAATCATACCTGCATTTAAATAAACCAAGCTAATGATGATTAAAAGGCTAAACAGTATCTATATGCCAGTTTCTAGTGAGTTGCAGCAGAATAATAAAGTGAAACTTCAATAAAATAAAGAGAATTAAATAAGGTAAGATTATTGATATGACTGGTTATATTATATATTAAATTAATATACATAATTATCTTCAAGTTTTTTTGGGGGAATGGATATAGACAATACTATCCCTCACTAGACCACTAATTGCTGTTACAAAGCATGTGATCTACAAGGTAATGACTGTCTTTGAAGAGACAACTGCACTGTATGAACAAAAGGGAGTCATAGTTAAATCAGGTGCTATTGTGAATAAAATCTTTATTGAATATGCTTCAATACCATGGAAAAGGAGAGAAGAGTCCAAAAAGAGGAATATTACATGGGATCACTTACCAAAGTTTTATTTTACTGACAAAGAAAAGGATACCCTTAATACAGCCTCTCTTAAAAACAACTTATTATATTTTAAGAAGGAACAGCTATGAACATCACCATCGCCATCTGCACATGGAATAGGGCAAAGCTGCTGCGCCAGACTCTTGAGCAAATGACTAAGCTCAGACACCCAGAGAGCATATCTTGGGAGCTCCTGGTAGTTAACAATAACTCCACAGATAATACCGAGGAAGTAGTCAATGAATTTGGAGGACGATTACCAGTCAGACATATTTTTGAACCCAAACAAGGGCTATCTCATGCACGCAATCGAGCTATTAGTGAAGCCAAAGGGGACTATATTATATGGACCGACGACGATGTGTTAGTAGATGAATACTGGCTTATTGAATATGTTAAAGGCTTTAATAAATATCCTGATGCTGCTTTTTTTGGAGGTCCAATTGGGCCTTGGTTTGAGACCCGACCCCCAAAATGGATTCAACAAAATTTTTCTATCTTTGAAACGGCTTATGCCTGTCGCAATATCAGCTTTAAGGAATTGGTCATCGATAATGCGAAAATAACCCCTTTTGGTGCTAATATGGCTGTCAAACAATTCATTTATCAGAAAATAAAATATGACCCTGAATTAGGGAGAAAGGGTCATAGCTTGATAGGAGGAGAAGAAACAACTTTTTTCCGTTTCCTATTAAAAGATGGGTGGTATGGAATTTGGATACCCACCGCTAGAGTTAAACATTTTATAACCAAGGAAAGGCTTTCAAGAAAATATATTCGCGAATACTACGAAGCTCAGGGTCGGTTTTTGGCAATTACCGAATGTTATTCAGAAAAAAATGTAGCCTTGTTCTTTGGAATGCCAAGATGGAGAATTAGGCGTCTCATTACTCTTTACTTAAAGACTATAAGTTGCATTTTCTTTTCAAGAAATGAATATATAAAAAAATGGCAATGCTATCAGACAGAAAAAGGGCTCTTAAAAGAATATTTTAGAAATTGGTTGAAGAAGCTAATCTTTTAATTATTTTTCACTATTCTAGCTGATGGTTAACACCTCCATTGCAAAATATGGAAAAGTGCATCAAAGAGTTTGCATTGACATACTAAAAGGAGAAGACACTTAATAATCCTAGTGCTAGAAAAATTTTTATATTTTTTTGTCCTACTCTATCAGATTTAATTATTGGTCTGTACAATTATATCAAAATCCCATGTGGGGATGGTACAGGCATTGAATGGGTCAAAACTGCTTTGCAGCGTTTGATGTATATTGAATCATGATTATTAGTATTAATATGGAAAAGTGAAAAAAGTGTTTAGTTTTTATAACATATTGGAATAATCAAATCGAGGTTATCAAGAAGTTTTTGTAGTAGAAGAAGTTGAAGAAATATTAAATGCTATTAACATAGAGAGAGCTATGTTAAATTTGACTCAATGTTTACTAGAAAAGTTTTGGGAGACTTTTTATAGGAGGAACACCATATGGTTTTTTGGTGAAAGGTGATGATATAAAACAGTTTTTATCAGTGATACGGAAGATTTTTGCAGAAGGGAAAGGGTATACTATTTAAGCAAATAGAGATTACGCAATTAAAAAATTTAGTGAAGAAGTAAATTGTAAAAAGTTTGAAGAGCTTTATTTGAATTTGATATGATTAATATAAAAAAAAAGTTGGTTTTTAAAACAATTCCTAGGGGATGGCATGCCTATTTAGAATGTTATTCTAATGCCCTTAAAAAATATGGTATAGAGGTCATGGAAAGCGAAGTCTTTAATGATGATATTCTTAATGAAGAGAGTTTAACAGGTATTCATTTCCACTGGTGTGAATATTTATGGGGAGATTCTTATTTTAAGGGCATTAGATTAATAATAGGTTTATACAAATTTTTAAAAAAGGCAAAACAAGAAAATAAATTTATAATATGGACTGTTCATAATCATAGGAGGCACGATAGAGATATATTTTTAGATGAATTAGGCTATAGAATTCTTATTAAGTTATGCGACCTGATAATAGTTCATAGCTGCTGGTCTAAGGAATATATAATAAAAAAATATAAACCTAAATCTAAGGTAGTAATTATGCCTCATGGTAATTTTGGGGAATATTTTAAGTGTAATGAAGACAGATTAACTATTAGAAAAAAATATTTAATAGAAAAAAATAAACCAGTTCTAGGAATTATAGGTGCTATTCGTCCTTATCGTGGACATCTACTGGCTATTGAAATGATTAAATATTTAGAAAACACTCATCTTATCATTGCTGGAACACCTTATTGTCCTAATTATCTTTCCAATATTAAAAAAGAAATCTGTGCTCTTAATAATGTAACATTAATTCCTAGGAAGTTGTCTGATAAAGAGTACTCCGAAATGATTAAATTATGCGATATTATTTTGTTACCTTATAACAACATTACTACAAGTGGGGCGTTGATGGCTAGTTTGGGATTAGGTCGAAGTGTAGTATGTTTTGACCATCCATATTTTAGAGAGTTTATCACTCCTGGTTCTGTGACTGGACGAATAGTGGGGCATAGTCCTAAAGAGATGGCTTTTGGAGTAAAAGAATTGTTGTCAATACCTCACGTAGAGCGCAAAAAGGGCTGTTTGGAAGAAGCAAAGAAATATAATTGGGACAAAGTGGTTGTTCCTGTTGTAGCAATTTTAACGAAAGAGTGTTGTTGATAGAGCATAGAGCAAATTTTTTTACTTAGTCTTTTGGTGCTACATTGGATAGTTGTTTGCTATATTAAAGCTACAATATATATGGTGGTGTCATTTTCAAGGGCTTAGGGCCTTTTATTTAAAATTTGTACCAATTGTAGTGGAATTTGTATTTAATTTAGTAAACGGTTATATTTTTGTTGGATATAATAAAAAATAAATTGGTTTTATTTATTCCATTGTATTTCTTTTTCCCAGACTTAAGGATAGGTTATGTGTAGGTATGAAGAGGAATAATTGCCATAAGGCAAACAAAGGAAGAATGTAATGAATTTAACATTCTTAGAAAGCAAAGGATAAGTTATATTCTATAATTCCATAAAGAATTAAGAAGGATCGAAATGAGCAATGCGACACTTGTACTGAAGGAAATAGAGGGAGGTCTAGTGAGATGAAAGTCTTATATATTTCAGCAACCAATACGGCTGAAGCTGGAAATCGAGTAATGTTGACTTGGATTAATTATTTTTTAGAAAAAGGATGGGAAATTGGAGCCTGTTGTCCTTTAAATGGGACTTTGAGTTATGCTTTACAAGAGACACTAAACACAAATTATTTTCCTCTTAATACAACAATTAGTAATAACTTAAACTTTTTCTTAAACTTAATAAAGTTATTCAAGATTGTTTTAAAATTTAAACCTGATATTATTCATTGTAATTCTGAATCATCTTACTATTTATCGCGTTATGTTTGTCGCGTATTGTCAGTACCGGCAGTAGTCCATATTCGTTTTCATTTCAACAAGGATTTTTATGCATGGCTTTTTAAAAAAAAATATAGGCCGAGTTTACTATTCTTTGTTTCAAATTCATTGTTACAGGAAGAAAAAAAGAAATTACTAGACACAATTGATGAAAAAAAACTTGCTGCTCTACATAATTGCCTAGACTCTTCTTTGTTTGACTCTTATACTGACGATATATCTTATAAAAAAAATTATATCAATTTCGGATGTTATGGATCAATACAGAAAATTAAGGCACAGGAGCATCTAATCAATCTTGCTATTCTGTTTAAAAATAAAAAAGTTAATTATCCTATTTACGTAGTAGGCAGAGCTAAAGAACCTAATTACTATAATTACTGTGTTGAGCTATGTAAAAAAAAGCAAGTTGATAATTTACTTAGATTTGTGGGACACTCTGATGATGTTTTTAAATTAATGCTTTCAAATACAGCGACAATTTCAGTTTCTAGATATGAAACATTTGGGATGTCTGTTCTCGAATCTATGGCATTGGGTGTACCAGTGATTGCGTTTGACGTACCTGCTATTAAGGAAGTAGTTGGTAATGCAGGAGTGATAATAAAACAAAATGATATACAATCTCTTGCAGAGGCATGTTGCATGCTTGCTAAAGATAATATATTAAGATCTAGATTGTCTGATATGGCTCGTGAAAGATTTTTAAAACATTTTACTTCTGAAAAAATTCTACCAAAATTGGAAAGTCACTATAAGGAGTTAGTCAAGGGTTATGAAAATATTATTAGTTAGTTTAGCACCTTTCATTGGTGGGGCAGAAGTAGCAATGGAACGTTTAGCTTTAGGACTTGAATCTTGTGGATGTAATGTTCTTTGTGTATTGGGATCAAATAATGAAGTTGGAGAGAGGTTTTCCAAAAATGGAGTAAAATGGGTGTATATGCCTCTACCCTTTACTTCTAAATGGAATCTTTTTTTCTATATTTATGCTGCTCTTAAGTTTTTTTTATTTTTAAAAAAGGAAAGATTTGATCTACTGCACGTCAATGATTTGCCTAGTTTTCAATTTGTTAGTTTTGCAGCTAAATATTTAAAAATTCCTCGCATATGCCATCATAGATATATATTCAATGGAGAGGCAATAAAGTGGTTTTTAAAATTTGGAGTTGAATATCATATATTTGTTTCAGATGCACTTCGTAGAGATTTAGAAGAAGCTTTTCCCCCTTTGAAATATCAAGTAGGAGATGTTGTTTATGACGGACTTCCCATCCCGGAACAAATAGATTATTATAAGAAATTACAGCTTAGGGAATTGCTGAATTTGCCCAAAGATAAGATTATTGTGTTATTTGCAGGTCAGATAATTTACAGAAAAGGTATACAGGATCTTATCCAGGCTTGGAAACTATTAAAAGGGGATTTAAAAAACAAGGCATATTTGGTTGTGATAGGAGAGGATCTCGAGCATAGTGGAAGTTATAGAAAGGAAATGGAACGACTTGCCGAAATTTTGGGAGTAAAGGTGGATTTCAGGGGATTTCAGAAAAATGTAGATTTTTGGTTAGATGCAGTAGATTTAGTTACTGTGCCAAGTCATATTGAGCCTTTGGGAAATGCCACATTAGAAGCGATGGCCCACGCCCGACCAGTAATTGGAACTAAGGTAGGAGGTATTCCTGAAATGATTGTTGATGGAAAAACAGGGCTGTTAGTTCCACCCAAAAGTCCTAAAGATCTTTCCAAGGCCCTAGCTACATTAATTGAAAATTCTTCTTTAAGGGATATGTTGGGAAGAGTTGCTTATCAACGTTGTAAAGAATTTTTTTCTATTGATCGCCATGTAACGAATGTATTAAGAGTTTATAATCACGTAATCTCAATATATCAAAAACAATAAAAGATTATGGCAGATGAAACAAATTTTTTTATTTAAAAGTTACTGTAAGTTGTTAGATGGGTGGTTCTACATGTTATTTCTTATTTTACTTTTAGCAGGCTTGAGATGTTTTCATTATTATGGAGATTTTGTCAGAGGATCGGATGGTCAAGTTTATTATGCCCAATTAAGATCGTTAGTTTTTGATAAGGACTTGGATATTTCTAATGAATTGTTAGAACTCACTACACATCCAGAATGTTTTCCTGAATTAAAAAAAACACAGAAAATCGACAAAATTCACAATAATTATACATTTGGGTGGACATTAACTAACTTAATACCTTACTTACTTTTATATTTAATTTTAAAATTCTTTTATGCCCACTTATCAGGTTATGAAGCAATCTTTCAGATATCTCCTTTTTTATGGCAAATATTTTTACTTTTTGTCTTTTGTCGTTTACACTACAAAAAATATTTATCATCGAACCGCGATAGGCTTTGGCTCTTATTTTTGTTCTATACATTTTTTTTAGGATCAAATTTTTTTTACTATATAACAATATATCCTAATATGAATCATATATGTTCTGTTATATGGGGATTTATTTATATATATTATTTGTTAAACTTACATGAGCATAATAATAAGAATTTGATTTCATTAATGGTTTTATGTTTGTCCTTATTTATGTTAACATTAGTCCGTCCTACAGATGCTATTTATATTGTTTTATTAATGCCTATTTTATATAGGTATATTTATTCTAGACAATTTTTTACTGCTATTAAAATAGTTGTGATGGCTAGCATTGCAATTTTACTAGCTTATTTACTACAGGTTTTTATTTGGTCCATTGATTATAATAAACTAGTTTTTAATGCGTATCAGACCCGTTATCATGACATAAAGCTTTTTTCATGGACTAATCCTCATTTATTTACTTATTTATTTGGTAAAAATGGAGCATTTATTACACATCCTATTTATTTAATTTCTTTTGTAATAACTACTTTTTTGCTATTTACAAAAGACAAAAATAAGATTTTGTACATTGCTATTTTTTTAGTTTTTTGTTCTCATATTTACCTGGCTTCTTGTTGGTTTGATTGGGGTGATACCTATGGTCAAAGAGCATTTCTCTCTTTGGTACCTGTTTGTTGCCTCTCCTGTTTTTTATTTTTTAGAAAATTAAGCAATTCAATATTATTAAGAGCTTGTTTCGGACTCTTTTTTTTGTGTACTGTATACAATTTATATAATTGGGTGGCTAGCTTAACTTAATTAAAAAATCAAAATAATGGAAGGTAAAAAATCGTTAAGAGTTTTCAATAATATTAATTTTGGTATGTTGTATGGCTAAAATTTTATGGTACTTAATAGTCTATGGATCCTCGATCATGTCTTTGGTGGTCCCTTGGATAGGGGTTGTTGTGGGTTATTTTATTGTAATTCTTGGACCACAATTTATTTGGTTTTGGGGTGTACCTAGTAGACCTTTTTTCACTGTGACAATTGCTGTGATAATTGGTTGCTTATATAATACTTTATCAGGACAACTTGAGTATTCAAGACTAAAAAGTCCAATAAATTTGAGTTTATTAGTATGGTATGTTTTTATAATTTTTTCTTACTTGTTAGGACCATATTCAGATGTGACAAAAAGTTTGCCCTTGGGTTCTCAAGAACTTTTTTCAACTTATCAAAAAATTTTTTTATTTTACACGGTAGCTGTGATTTTAATAGATAACCGAAAAAAGTTTTTTTTCCTTATAGTAGTTTTTATGCTTTCTGTTATATATTTAACTTATTGGGCTAATATGCGGTATTTGTCTGGAGTATTCTTTTTGAGATTGGCTGGACCTCGATCCCCAATTGGAAGTGCATATGGCGATGAAAACGTTTTTGCTCTGTTGTTCGTAGTAGGGGGTCCATTTTTTTATTATTTTGGTTGGTTAGTTAAAAATAAGTTATTAAGAATTATTTTTTGGAGTATAGTTCCTTTTACCTGGCATGCTGTGTTTTTGACTGCTTCAAGAGGGGGATTGTTAGGAATAGTATCTACAATATTTATTGCAGCAATGCGCTCTCCAAAAAAGTTTCTAGGCCTTCTTCTTATTCCGGTTTTCTTCTTTATTTACCAGTGGCAAGGTGGAAGCATTATGAAAAATAGGGCAGAAACAATTACAAAATACAATAAAGAATCTTCAGCTCAGACGCGAATCCAAGCATGGCAAGCAGCTGTCCGGATGATAAAGGATAATCCTTTTTGTGGAGTTGGATTAGGTTCATTCTTTACTGCATTTTCTGATTATTCGGATAAAACTCCTAGAGAGGCCCATAATACTTTTTTTCAAATATCAGCGGAATGTGGAATTTTAGCAGGAATAAATTGGGTTATATTACTTTATTTAATGTTTAAAACCTTAAATAAGGCTTCTAAATATTTTAAAAATAAAGATGATTTTATGTACTTAACTTCCGAGGCGTTATTTGTCTCTTTATTTGGTTTTACAGTGTGTGCCATGTTTTTAAGTTTACATATATATGAAATATTCTTTTATTTTTGTTTATTAGTCCATTATATTTACATAAATTTAAAACAACATCTACATCAATAAATCAATGAAAATAAATTAGTAAACAGAATAAGTTGACTTTACTATAATTTTAAGAAGATCTTAAGGAAATAATTAATGAAACACTATCTCATAGCAACTGATTTTTTCCCGAAAATCGGGGGCGCACATTTCTGGATTTATAATGTTTATAAAAATTGGCCGGAAAAGGTATTAGCCATTGTACAGGATTATTCTAAGGATACAACTCTTTCTAGTTTGCAGGCGGAGTTTGATATATCTCATTTAGATGCCTCTTTGGTTTTAAAAAGAGTGGATTTATCTTTATACCCACCAACTATTCTATCAATACAAAATTTTTTTAAGGTAACAAAACTCAATTGGTTAATAAAAAAGTCTGTTAATTGTGTGCACATATTGAGGAGTATTCCTGATGGTTATTTTGCTTTATTTGCAAAATGCTTAAATCCAAGAATTAAATTGGTTGTTTATGCTCATGGAGAGGAATTTTTGGTTGCTAATAGTAGCAGAGAATATAAGTTGTTTACTAAATTAATTTTAAAGAATGCAGATCTCATAATTGCTAATAGTTTTTTTACAGAAAAGAGGGTATTGGAATTTTTTCCAAAGGCCAAAGTAAAAGTATTTCATTTAGGAGTAAATTTTAGCGACTATCAAGTGCCTAAAGAAGAAGTATTAGATTATAGTAACAAGTTAGGAATAAGAAAAAATAGTGTAGTACTACTTACAGTTGCCCGTATGGAACCTCGAAAGAATCATAAATTGGTTTTAGAGGTTTTGTCAAATTTGATTAAGGAAGGACATTCTATTGAGTATATTGTTATAGGATCAGGAGAGGAAGAAAAACGTATTAGAGAATTAGCTTATACTTTAGGAATAGAAGACAGAGTTTATTTTTTGGGTTTTGTTTCTGAAAAAGAAAAGATTTTGGCCTTTAATCTTGCAGACATTTATATAATGCCCTCTATTAAACATGGTTCTATGATAGAAGGATTTGGCATTGTATTTTTAGAAGCAGCAGCTGCTGGTATCCCTTCTATTGCAGGAAATGTTGGGGGACAACCAGAGGCTGTTAGAGATGGAGAAACAGGAATAGTAGTTAATGGTAAGAGTAGAGAAGAAGTTAAAGATGCTTTGCGTTATTTAATACTTAATCCTGAAGTTAGAGAAAGGATGGGTAAGAAAGGAAAGAAATGGGCAAAGCAACATGAGTGGAAAAGAATATCTGAGAAAATATACTTGGAATTTTTAAAAATAATGTGTTGAGTTTTTGAATAATATTTGGTTAGCTAAAACATAAAAATCTCACTTAAAATATATTTAAGCTATAAAAAATCGACGGAGAGGAGTAAAAATGGATAGAAAATTGTTAGCTACTATTTGTATTGTCATTTCTTTTTGTATGTTATGGTCTATTAAAGCAAATGCTCAAGGTAAATTTGGATTCCCTAAAACAACATGTAAAATAATGGTTATAACGGATCAACTACCAAATAGAATGAGTGAGAGGCAGGTTCGTTTTGTTGCCAGTCATTATGTTGGGAGCCAAAAATTGACCTTAAAAACTTCCAGAAGAATACGTTTTTATACAAGGCTCTTGAAAAGGCCTTTTGTTGTTCTTCATTATCATCTTGGTATTTGGCAGCAAAACCCAAGACATAAATTTATCATAGATGGGGAACATTGGGGGAATGACTGGGATTTTGTGACTACTCATGAGGATTGGTTTTGGCACAATGAAAAAGGAGAAAGGGTGTATTCTAGATCAGATGGTAAATATCTTATGAATATTGGAAATAAAAATTTTAGGGAATACTGGCAAAAATCTATACTTAGGCAAATGCAAGATGGAGAATATAATGGTGTTTTTTTAGACTCATCAAGTATTGATTTGTTGCAGTATGAAGCATCTCATTTGGATCCAAGACTCTCTAAAACTTCAGCAAAAACGAGAGAATTTAAAGAACTAGGTCACAAGACCTGGAAAGAAGCCTATGAAGATTTTATGAGAGATATCACCAATTACTTAGAAAAACATGGCTATGCTGCTATTCCAAATACCAGCGCATTATTTACAACCTGGGATGATACAGACTACTATACAACAGCTTCAGGAGCCTTTCTAGAGTGGGCCTTTGATACCAAAAGTAGTGTTGATTGGAAAATGGCCATGGAGAGGACACTTAGGCTCATTAAAAATGACAAGATTGTAATATTTCAGTCATATCTAAAAAGTGATGAAGATGTTGGAAAAAGAATGTATTATTTGGCTTGTTACTTGCTTATAAAAGGGAATTACTCTTATGTTGTTTATTTTCATAGAGGTGCATTATCGTGGTATCCAGAATTTGATATAAGTATTGGTTGTCCTAAGAAAATTTTGATTTCTTCATTGAGAGATTTACAGGTTAGAGATGGCTTATATAAAAGGAAATATGAGAAGGGAGAGGTTTGGGTGAATGTGTCAAATAGACCCTATGAGGTAGAGTTTAAAAAGAGAGTAAAACAGGTGATACCAATTGGTGGGGGACCTGTAGACAGAGATGGGAATTTCCATGGTAAATTAATGTATGAGGATGTTAAAAAAATAAAGATAGAGCCCTGGATGGGCGTTGTTTTGTTGTATAATTAGAAAATAAAAAAGGAGCAAGATAGTGACAAAGTACATTAGTATGTTGAGTTTATTGGTATGTGTTTTTTTTATAATTTCATGTAACAACTCTGTTAGCTCACCTGTGGAAGAAGATGGAATTACAATCTATTACAAAAACGATTTTGATAAATCTAAAAAAGGATTTCATGGTTCAAGGAAAGTGATACAAAAAATGATAAATGATTCTATTTCAGGGAAGTCCCTTCTGACAATTTGCAAAGAAAAATGGTCTGGTCCAATGGTTGACTTAGACATAAAGGGATCCAAAGGTCTTAAGATTGCCTTTATGGCAAAGGGAAATGATTTTAAAAAAGCCACATTGAATATGTTTGATAAAAAGGCAAATGATAATACTACCCCATATGGATATAGGTTTTTGCCAGATAATAGATGGGTTCCTGTGCTATATTATGTGGATTTATTTAGATATAATTCAAAAAATCGTGGTTATATTAGGGGTGATACTCATTTTACCAATATAAGATTTTGGGGACCAGAACCTAAAGACGGAGAGGTGAGTATAATTCTTGATAATTTTGTTGTTTATAGAGGTGATGATCATGTGCCCCCATCTAAAGTTGAGGGATTAAAGGCATATGCAGAAAGAGATGGGGTTAAATTAGAATGGAAGGTAGCTCATGACAACGTATTTCCAATGGTGTATGTGATTTCTAGATCTGGTAAGGGAGGAAAGTTTAAAAAGATTGCTGAAAATTATCGTCCATATTACATTGATAAAACAGTAGGTAGAGGAATATATAAGTACAGGGTACTTGCTTGTGATTTTCAAAATAATATTGGAGAGTGGTCAGATGTTGTTGAAGTTAAAAGTATTGCAACTCCCATTAAAAGTGATATAGATCAGTTAATTGTAGATAGAGAGAACTATATAAAACATGTAAAAAAAATCCATGAGATGGGAAAGGGAAAAGTAGAAAAAGGACTTGTTGTTATGTATGGGGATTCTCTAACCGCTCCTACTTTATATCCTCAAGTTACTGTGGGCGCTCTAGGTATATATAGGGTGAAAGCTTTTGGTTATGAGGGCATGACTACTGGTTGGGGAAAGAAAAATTTGGAAAATAGAATACTTAACAGGGTAAAGCCTGAATTTATGCTGCTTATGTTTGGTACAAATAATGTTAGGGGTGTATTAAAAGATAATGATACCTATCTTAAATGGGTTTACGATTTAATTGACACAGCAAAAAAAGCAGAATCAAAGGGAGTAGTAGTAATAATAGGCACTATCCCACCAAGAGGGTTTAAGGATCCCAGGTCACTACCAGAGGCCATGTTTAATAAAATATTAATTGAAGAGGCCAGAAAAAATAAGATTCCCGTGGCCTATGTGTTTAATGAAATACAACAAAGTGGTGATAGGCACAAATTTATATGGAAGGATGGAGTACATTGGACAGCAAAGGGAATGGAGGTGGCAGCAATGGCCTGGGCTAAAACCTTTAGACAGGTTGAATTTGTTTTAAGGGATAGACCTTAGTTTTTAAAGTCATGTCTAGTAAACTAAAATTTTTGGGCCTTTTATTATCAGCGGTGTTTTTGGCCTTATCCTTACATTCTCTTGATATCCATAATATATTGAACGCTTTTAAGCTCGCAGATTACAGGTTTATTCCTATTGCTGTGTCTGTCTTCTTGTTTAGTCTATATATAAGGAGTATTTTGTGGTCGTATCTTTTACAAGATAATACTCTATCTGTATCCAGGCTTTTTTTACATTTAATGGTGGGGCTCATGGCAAATAACATATTGCCTGCAAGACTTGGAGAATTTGTTAGGGCATATACTGTTGGAAGTGAATGGCACATAAGTAGAACAAAGGTCTTTTCTTCAATTATAATAGAGAGGGCGTTAGATGTATTTTGGCTTTCTTGTTTTGTCCTTACTGCATTTATTTTGGACCTTGATTCAACATGGCCAATGTATTTGGGGAGATTTACTTTTTGTCTTCTTATCTTCCTGTTTCTTGTTTTATTGTTTTTGTATAAATTTCAGAATAACTGTATTGAATTACTAATTTTTTTTGTCCCAAACCGTTTTAAAAATAAATTTAAGATCAATTTAGAATTTTATATAAGTATGATCTTTTCTGGTATGGAAAGCATTAAAGGTATTAGGATCTTAGGTGCATTGTTTTTATCTTTTATGTGTTGGGCATTGTGGGTGCTGTTTTTGTGGTTTTCCCTGCTTATTTTTCATATCCATATAGGTTTTTGGGAATCACTTTTATTAACTGGAATTATAAATTTGGGAGTTATGATCCCTTCTGCTCCTGGATATATAGGTACATTTCAATTTGTCTGTGTAAAAGGGCTTTCTTTATTTAATATATCAAAAGATATTGGGTTTAGTTTCTCTATCCTATTTCATTCACTTTGGTATATACCAACAACTGTAATTGGTATTATATCCATGTATTTACTTGGACAAAACATATTAAAGAAAAATTTGAATGAAATAAAAAAGTATGAATAAATTTAGTTTAAATAGTTCTATCAAAGGAATAATCTTTGATGTAGATGGGACATTATATAATCAAAATTTACTGAGAAGATTTATCTTACGAAAAATAACTATAAATTTGTTAAAATATCCTGTTAAAACAATTTACGAGATAAGAATAATTTATCTTTTTCGTAAAATAAGGGAAAATTTGAGATATAACCCTTCACCAGGTCTACTAAAGGACCTTCAATATGATATTGTAGCTAAAAAATTGAAAGTTTCAAGGAAGGTGGTTGAAGATGCTGTAGGAAGGTGGATTTATACTAACCCCCTTGTATATTTACATAGATGTAAGTCCAAGGGATTGGATGAATTTTTGAGCTTATGTGCACAAAAAGGTATTAAACTTGGGATATTTTCAGATTATCCCTCAAAGGAAAAATTAAAAGCTATGGGAATTAATGGTTATTTTAAAGCTGAGATAAGTGCAATTGATTTAGAGGTTAATTCATTTAAACCAAGTCCAATTGGCTTAGAAGTTACTTTAAAAAAACTAGGGTTGTTACCAGAGCATTCTATATATGTTGGTGATAGGGATATTGATGAAATAGCAGCAAGAAAAGCTGGTATGGGGTTTTTAAAAATTGGGCAAAAAAGTGGTGATATAAGATCCTATGGTGAAATTTTCTTTTACTGTTAAAGGGGACAATGTATGGACTTTAGAGCATACATCCAAATAGCTAGGCCTGATCACTGGTTTAAAAATGGATTTATGGTTTTAGGAATAGTTTTGGCCTTTTTTATAGAACCTGATCTAGTAAAAGAAGGTTGGTATTTTGATATACTGCTTGGCCTATTTTCTGCGTGCATGGTGGCATCAAGTAATTATGTAATAAATGAAATACTGGACGGTCCAAAAGACGCAATGCATCCAATTAAGAAGAATAGGCCAGTACCTTCTGGAAGAGTCAGTATTTTAGTTGGTTATATGGAATGGTTGTTACTGGCGGTAGTAGGGCTTGGGGTGGCTTATTTTCAGGGGACTTTGTTTTTTCTCTCTGCTTTAAGTTTATGGATCATGGGTCTGTTTTATAATGTGCCACCAATTAGAACCAAAGAAATTCCTTACCTAGATGTGCTTACAGAATCAATAAACAATCCTTTACGACTATTTTTAGGCTGGTTTGTTTTGTTACCTCACAAGATACCTCCTTTGTCTTTAACTATTGCCTATTGGATGGCTGGTGCATTTTTTATGGGGACAAAGAGGTTTGCTGAATATAGAACCATTGGGGATAAAGAAACAGCAGTTAAGTATAGAAGTTCATTTGGCTATTATGATGAAAATCGTCTACTTATAAGTATTTTTTATTATGCAATAGCATGTGCCTTTTTCCTTGGTATATTTATAGTCAGGTACCATTTAGAACTTATATTTAGTGTACCTCTTTTAACTGGCTTTTTTGCCTATTACTTAAAGATAGGCTTTAGAGAAAATAGCCCTGTACAAAATCCTGAACATTTATATAAGGAATTTGGACTCATGCTTTACCTAACTGCATGTTCTTTAGTCTTTGTATTTTTATTGTTTGTAAAAATGCCGTGGTTATATAAACTTTTCAAGATCGTTCCGTATAATATAAAACCATTATGGGAGTTTTAGGAGATTACTATAGCAGAAATAGTTAAACTTTTACATTTAGCGAGGTATTAAATATAGGTTATTTTGGATTGAAAAATTTTATTTCGCACTGAAAAAATTAGGGATAACAGTTTTTGACCCTTATAAGGCTACGATTCTTGCAAGTTAGAATAATCTTATCAACAAACCCGCAAGTATTTATTTTTTTAGTTAACTTGGCAATTTCTTTTTGAGTAAGTAACAAGTATTTAACATTATATTTATGTAGAATATTTTCTTTTTCTATACAGCTGGTTTTACTTGAGAAAAATTTTTTTAGGTCTAGTTTTCGTACTTCATTGTCAACCCAATGAACAGGATGTCTAGAAGCAATTATTTTGCCAGAAAAAGCAGGTAGATGCCAAGAAATATTTAAATTAGAGAGAACAACATCATAATGATCAATATGGGACTGAACTTTTTTAAAAAAGGTGTATTTAATTTTTTTTCCTTCAAAAATATATATAGTTTTCTTCAAAGTTGGTAAAGTTAAATAGTAAGATGGTATCAAGAATATACAAAAAGTCAAAATTGCATAAAGGAAGGAAACTCGATAATAATAAAAAATGAAAGCTAAAAGTAAAAAAGAATAAAAACAGAGCAAGCTAATTATACGACCCATACCGTAAAGACCTATGAGATAAGCAATAAAGTAAAGAAAAAGCGAGAAAAAAATACTCAGAGAAATTATAAAGAATTTTTTATCTTTTTTTGAGAAAAGAATAGAAAGAAATAGGGAAAAAATGGACATAATCAAATTAAAAAGGTTTTTTTTACCAAAAGAATAAAAAATTATACTATCATAATGGAATTTCTTGTCTCCATGAAATATTAAATCTGTGATTGAATAATAAGGCCAGAATATGGAAATTAGTATTGAAGATATAATTATTAAAACAAACAAAAAAGTACACTTATAATTTTTATCTATTAAGTTAATCAAAGAAATTGAAAATAAAAAGCTTGTTATATAAATAAAAGTTGGAAGGTGGGTCGTAATGATTAGTATTAAAAGAATAAAGATATAAAAAAGATAGATGCTTTTTTTATATTCGAAATATTTGAAAGAAAGATAAAATAATAAAAGAAACATACAGAATGCAAACGTAGAGGGATAAGGCACTACGTAAAATAAAAATCCAATATAAAAAAAACCACTCCAATTATAAGAGCCAAGAGGCCACAAAAAGAGAAAAAGTAATAACAATAAGGTCAATTTGTTAATTTGCTTTGAATCATTACAAAAAGTAACAACAGGCAATCTCAATGCTATTAAGAATATAATAAGGTTTAGTAAACCAAAAATACGCAAAATATCCAACGCCGTTAAATGTAAGATTTTTGCAATCCCCGCCAGAAGGAGGGAGTAAGGACTAAAAAATGGGTGGGAGGTAGGAATACCAAATAACGGGTGTTTTGGTCTTAGATAATTATAAATTAATTCATTGATAACAGCGGCGTGTTCCCAGAAATCTCCTATCCAGTGATTGTAAATAGCATGGAAAAGATATAGTATACATAAAGTAAAACAAATAACAACATAAAGATATTTGTACAATAGATAGAAATGGTATATTTTTGGGGAACGTAGTCTAGGATTCATTTCTTTAATAAAAGCGTTTTATGGAGGTGTTTCAAAAACTGTGTAAATCCTTTTTAAGGCAAGATAGGGGAAAGGATTAAGTATTGCAGGAAGGAGAAAAAAGAGATAGGCAAGCTCCCCTAGGGGAGCTTGGGGAGAGAAGCCTTAAAAAGGAGGTTATTTTTTATGTTAGTAAACAAAGAAGAGATAATCAAATTGTACAAAGAGGGGAAAGTTAAAGATTCTGAAGGGTTGGATGGTATTCTCAAGAAGGTTATGAAAGATATTATTGAGACTTTATATCAAGCTGAACTTACTGAATTTTTAGGATATTCTCCATATGATAAATCAAATAAACATACGGACAATTCCAGGAATGGTTATACTTCAAAACAGGTTAGATCTATTTTAGGAGAAATAGATCTAAATGTGCCTAGAGATAGGAAAGGGGGATATGATCCTTTAGTTATAAAAAAAGGACAAAGAGATATTACAGGCATGGAAGATAAGATTCTCTCCATGTATGCCAAGGGCATGAGCTGTAGAGATATTCAGGATCATCTTAATTCAATTTATGGAGTAGAGGTATCATCTGAGAGTATAAGCAGGATAACAGATTCTGTATTAGAAAAGGCTAAGGAATGGCAAAATAGGCCCTTAGAATCTATTTATGCAATAGTATTTTTAGATGCTATATTTTTAAAAGCCAGGGTAGATGGGACAGTTAAAAATACAGCTGTATATACGATGTTAGGAATAACTTTAGAGGGAAAAAAAGAGTGCCTGGGGATATGGATTTTAGAGACAGAATCTTCTAAGTTTTGGTTGGGTGTTTTAAATGAATTGAAAAACCGGGGAGTAAAGGATGTATTAATATTTGCAACAGATGGTCTACCAGGCTTCAGTGATGCTATATCAGCTGTATTTCCAAAAGCAGAGCATCAAAGCTGTTTAGTTCATCAAATGAGGAATTCATTAAAGTACGTATCTTATAAGCACAGAAAAGAACTGGCAAAAGATTTAAAGAAGATATATACATCACCCACTGAGGAAATGGGTCTTTTAGAACTTGATAGGGTTGAAGAAAAATGGGGTAATAGATATCCTCATGTAATAAGGTCCTGGAGAACTAACTGGGATAATCTAAAGACATTTTATAAATATCCACCAGAGATAAGAAGACTTATATATACCACAAATCCAATAGAAAGCTTTAATTTTAAACTCAAAAAAGTATGTAAGACAAAAGGAGTATTCCCAACTGAAGATGCCATTTTGAAACTCTTATACCTGGCAATTTTGGATATAAACAAAAAATGGGGAGGCACCATAAGAAACTGGTCCAAGATTTATCCCCAACTATATATATTTTTTGAAGAGAGGATTAAAAATGCAGTTCAATAGTATTAAGGCTAAAAAATGGATTTACACAGATTATGTTACAGGCTCCGTTTTATAACAATTCCATATTTATGTGAGTAGATTAATAAAAAATTTTTTTTATTTTTGCAAGTTCATTGATATTGTTTGACGACTTAGGAGCAAGCCTATTTCTTCTCCTTTCTGGGCCTGTATAAACAACTTTCATTTTTATATCTTCCTGGGGTCTGTTTTTTTTTATCCAAATGGCCATTAAAAACATGATCAAAGGGTCAGTGGACTCAGGTGTATGGGACATAAACCATATTTGCGCAATCTCAATGGCTAGCGCCCAACTAACACATAGAAAAGTTGCCCTTCCCCACTTTACTTTACTGTGTTCCAATGTCCATAACAGGCTCCCATAAAAGAACATCTTTTCTAATATAGTGTATGCAGTAACATACAAGTTACCTGCCAAAAAACCATAAAATGGCAGTAGATGAAAGTGATTTCTTTGAGCAATAGAAAATTTAAACGGCCAAAGCCCTGATAAGGTTAAAAAAAATAAAAGAAGCGAAAATAAGAATCTTGGGGAAAGAGTTTTTTTTTGAAAGAATTTTATAAGTATTAGTGGTAACAGACTTCCCATGACTGTAGAGAGAGTCAATACCTGTTTTTCTATAAAGATTTTTGCAATTAGTGTTAACGCTATAATTATTGCAAATAGTTTAATGTTGAGAAACTTATCTGTATGTTCTTTATACATGTAGTAAAGGATGAGCCATCCACTTGTAAATTTGAGTAATGTTATTATGTGCAGTTCAGGGTGAAGTAGAAGGGGTTTTAAGCTGTTTTTTATTTCTCCAAAATCTAAAGTAGGGACAAAGGGAATCAAATTATAGGCAATCCAAATAACCATAATTAAAAAAGGTGCTGATTTCCAAAGTTCTTGTCCCCTTTTTCCCCCAACAAACCTAAATTTTGATACTGATCCAAATCCCCCTGCTAGAAAACAGCCAAAAACATTCCAAAAAGTGTCCATTAAACTGGGAACCCTTCCTTTAACAAAAAATTGTAATAATTGGAGGCCGTGGGCAATGGGGATGCAACATACAGTTATTAAAAATGTATAGTAAGGGGGATTGAATGGGCTTCTCATTGATCTTACCCCTAAAAATCCAAATGGGATAAACAACAGAAAGTTTGTCAAGATATCTCCCAATGATGTTTGAAAACTATAGTTGCATAAGATAAAGCTTACGATATTTCTGCTTTCTTGAGGAAAATTGTTAAAACTAAAGTGAAATGGATAAAGAGAGCCATATATTATGAATATGGTATATAAAATAAAAAACTTAAATTCTGTTTTTTGGGGTTCAAAGGGAAATAAATCTTTCAGTTTTTTCATGGGTAATGATAGGTTTAAATGGATTACTATTTATTTACTAACTTAAAATAGAGTTCTTCATATTCTTTGGCCATTCTTTTTGCACTGAATCTTTCTTCTACTAAATGTACTGCACTTGATCCAATCTTATCTCTTAGATCTTTGTTTTGAAATAATTCAATAATACACTTTTGAAGTGAAATAGGATCTTCTGGGCGAAATAACAGACCTGTTTTGTTGTGTTTAACAATCTCTCTACATCCAGGGATATCTGATGCTATGATTGCTTTTTCCATTGCTCCAGCTTCCATAAGACATCTTGGCGTTCCTTCAGTTCTAGATGGAAGTACAAATACATCAAATACTTTTAAATAAGATAGCCTGTCTTGTTTAAATCCAGTAAAATGAACTCTTTCTTCTATGTTAATCTCCTTTGCCATTTTTATCAAATTCTCTTTTTCTTCCCCTTCTCCAATAATGAAAAGATGCCAGTTTGGTATTTTTATGTCTTGCAGCGCCTTTAATAAAATATCTACCCCTTTTAAAGACACTAGTCTGCCAATATATCCAATTATAAAGGCTCCATCTTTTTTTAGTTTTAGAACTTCACTGGCAATTTTCTTTGTATTTTTAATCTCATCAATGTCAACTCCATTTTGTATTAGATAGAGTTTGTGTTTTAAAAATGGTATTTTTAAACAAGAGTTGTATAATTCCCTTGACAAAGGCACCACTGCATCAAAAAAAGGGAATATAATTCTATTTATTAGCTCATATATCATTAATTTAAGATCTGCTTTTTTGCTCCATCCATGGGGTGTGGATATGATTTTACATTTAGTGTTTATGCTTGACAAAAGTCCTATTATGTCTTGTTTATATGCATGGGTGTGTATTATATCTATTTTATTCTCTCGTATAAATTTTCTTAACTTTTTTATTGCTGAGAAATTAAATCTTCCGTATGCTTCAAAGACTTGTGTGTTGAGACCCATGGATTTTGCTTCATTACATAGGGGAACTTCCAGATTTGGGTCATCTTTTATAGCAGCAACAGTAACATTGATCTTAGTTTTATCCAAATACTTTACCAGAGCAAGTATCCATCTCTCAGCTCCAAATAGTCCTGTTGGGCTACCTAGTTGTAAGATATTTAATTTGTTCATAGATAAAATCTATCCTCCCATAGGGAAAAAATCATAAGTCCCCAAAAGAACACACTGTTATTTTCTTCATTTTTTATTTGTTTTTGCCACAATGATTTTAAGTAATTTACATCAAACAACTCTTGTATCAAGCTATTCTGTTTACAAATAGCCTTTTCTATTAATGGTCTTAAAGTGGTTACAAGCCATTTTGCCTCTGGGATGGAAAAACCTTGTTTTGGTCTATTAATAATCTCTTGGGGTATGTATCTTTTTAATACATGTCTTAAAACAAGCTTTCCTTTTTTTGAACTCACTTTTAGGTTTAATGGTAGCTTTGCCCCAAATTCAATTATTCTGTAATCCAAAAGGGGGGCCCTTACTTCTAAGGAAACTGCCATACTCATTCTATCCACTTTAACCAATACATCCTCTGGTAGATAAAAATTTAGATCACAATATTGTGCCCTACTAACTGGATCTAGGTGTTTTACCTTTTTATACAATGGATAAATACATTCAAAGGGAGTAAATCCGTGTAGATTCCTTTTAAAATTTTCAGAATATAAATTTTTTCTTATCTCCAATGGGAGCCAGATGAGGTCCTTAAAAAATGCCATTTCATCTGAAACACTTAAATTCTGGAAAATGGTTTTGAGCCTTAGGACATTAGGAAGCTTTGGAGATTTGGGATAGATATTTCCAAGAAGGGAAAAAATAGTTTTTCTGATTGTTGTTGGAATATATTTTTTTAACTTACACTCATACAAATGGGGAAGATATCTGAATGTGTAGCCTCCAAAGGATTCATCACCTCCATCTCCTGACAGGGACACTGTACAACTTTGTTTTGCTATTTTGCAAACATAATATGTTGGAATCACACTTGAGTCTGCTATGGGTTCATCTAGATGGTATAAGATTTTTTGCAAAACATTGTGTATCTCTGGTTTTACAACATACTCCTTGTGATTTGTATTTAAAATGGTAGCAATTTCTCTAGCGATTGGAAGCTCATTAAATTTATCAACGTCAAAACCAATGGAGTTAGTGAGCACCTTTTTTGATGATAACTCACTCATCATTGAAACAACCAGAGGTGAGTCAATTCCCCCTGATAAGAATGCACCAAGGGGAACATCACTGATCATCCTGATCTTTACTGCATCTTTAAATATATCTAGAAACTCATCTGCTGCATCTTCTATGCTCAATCTATCTTGGGGTTCAAATTCAACTGTCCAATATCTTTTTTTGGTAAGTCCATTTTTTGAAAAAATAAGATAGTGTCCAGGCTCTAGCTTTTTTATATCTTTAAATATAGTTTTTGGTGATGGTATATATCCATATGAAAAAAAACAATCTAGAGCTTCATAATCTAATTCTTTAGATGTTGTATTTGTAGTGGTTAGGGCCTTTATTTCAGAGCCAAATAATATTTTTCCATTGGAATTGGTATAATAAAGGGGTTTTTTGCCAATTCTATCCCTTGCTAAAAAGAGTATTTTTTTTTCAATATCCCATATTGCAAATGCAAACATGCCATTTAGCCTGTTTAAACATTCAACACCCCATTGGAGATAGGATTTTAAAATTACCTCTGTATCGCTGTTAGTTGAAAAACTATATCCCAAAGACTCTAACTCACACCTTACTTGTTTAAAGTTGTATATCTCTCCGTTAAATACAATTACAGCCTTATTTAGTTCAACCATTGGTTGATTTCCCGATTCAAGGTCAATAATACTAAGCCTTCTGTGTCCAAGGGCAACAAACTGGTCTAAATAGTATCCTTCCTCATCTGGCCCTCTGTGTATTAGGGTATTCACCATGGACTTTAATAGGCCTTTAGATTTGTCCTTATCAATTCCCCTAAAATCTAAAAATCCTGCAATACCACACATAATTTTTGTTCTTTAAGTTGTTTTATTGTCTAGTTAAAAGTTCAAGGTACGCATTTTTATATTTTTCTATCATTGCATCAAAGGAAAATTTATTTTTAACTTGTTTTTTTGCTTGTTCTCCTACTTGTTTTAAAAAAGATCTATTTTTATATGTATTAATTAATAAACTGGCAAGAGACTTAGAATCATTGGACTCAACTAGCCAACCAGATACATTGTTTTGTATTAATTCAACATTACCACCTACTTTTGTAGCAATGCATGGAACACCAAGGCTCATTGCCTCTAACATGGCCATGGATATTCCCTCACTAAAACTTGTTAAGGCAAATACATCGAATGCAGCAACTAATTTGGATGCATCTTTTCTATATCCAGTAAGGATCACACTATTTGTTAAGTTTTCTTCTTTAATCATGTTTTCCAAGGTATGAAATTGTGGTCCATCACCTATTATTACACATTTTATGTTGTCTGTATAATTTTTGGCTAGTTTTATTCCTCTAATTAACATGGGGAAATTTTTTATGGGATCTAGTCTCCCAACACTTCCAACCACAAAATCATTTTCATTAACATTTAGTTTTTTTCTTGATACTTTTTTTAGCTCATCACTATTTACGTTTTGTATTTTAATTCCATTATAGATAACTTGAATTTTGTTCTCAGGTATACCCTCATATTTTACTAATCTAGTTTTTATGTCTTGAGATACGGAAACTACCTTGTGAGTGAGTCTATTTATAATTGCCTTATTGACAATTATCATTTTTGTATTTTTTATTTCAGGATAAAATCTGCCATGTTCTTCAAATAACAGATAGGGCTTTGGATTAAATATCCTTGATAGGGCAGAATAAAACCACGGCGTTGTTTGATGGGCATGTATTATATGGGTGTTATTTTCTTTTGTGAATCTTGAAATAGAATATGGAATAGTTAAATCAATTCCCTCGTCTCTATATAGGGCTATAACCTCTATATTGTTTTTTCTTAAATCACTAGCCCAGGTTCCTGGCTCATCCAGACATATTACTGATATGTTAAAATCCTTTTTTAACTCAGTGGCCATTTGAACTGCTAATTTCTCTGCTCCCCCTGGATTTAGGCTGTGAACTACAAAGGTAATGTTTGCTTTAATCCCCATAGTTTTTCAATAACGATCCTTTTAATCTCTTTTAAAAATGTCTTTATATTTTTTTTGAGGGTATATTTCCATCTAAATTTTTGTGGGATAAATTTTTGTGGTGTGCCAAAATGGTAGTTGTGTGTTAAAGCTACATCCATATATTCTCTGTTAATGTTGTCAAAGTATGCTTGTTGAAATCCATATACACATAAGATTACTAGTGGTCTAGTTAGATATGCAGTTTCAAAAGAGAGTAAATCTTCAAGGCACCTATTGAAAAAAAATCGGGCCTTTTTTAAAAAAGCTTCTCTCTCTTGCTCAGATACATATTTTGACACACAATTTAGAACATAGGCCTTTCTTATATCTTGAGCAGGCCATGTCTCTGTTGGAATGTCTACCTTGTGCAGGACATCTTTATAAGGAACTTCATTTTTTAAGATCCATTTACCATAATGTATTAAGCTATCTCTAGCATAAAAATACATCCAATCTATCTCGTTTAATTCCGATTTTAAAGATATATATTTGTCTAAGACCTGTAAATATACCAGATAAGACCATCTATATTCAGGTTCATCAAGTTTTAATTTGTCAATGTCATCTAGGGGATGAATTGTACGTCTAATGATTTCTTCGGCCTTAAAAAGATAATTTCTATTATTTGTGAGAATATATGCGTCTAATAATGCAGTTACGGAGTTTCCAGCTCCACGTCCTGGTTTATGATACAATGGATCAACGGTTTGTGATGCAAGCCCAGTAGGTCCTTGATCGAATATCCCAAAAATTGATTTTGATCCATCATCCATGTCAATAACCCACTGGGCTAGCTCTAATACTGCCTCTTTGGCCTGGATGTTTCCTGTTAATAAATAGTAATAAAGAAGTCCAGTGGTGTAGTTGTGTTCATTTGATGGTCCTCCACCAGGTGTGTTATTTAATTTAGAATATGTTCTATGTGTGGCAGTTTTGGCCTCTATATAGTGGTCTGTATGCCAAAACATTCCATGATTGTATGCAGATTTATCTTTATCTGTGTGGTATATGTCTATATCAATGATGTGTTGAGCAAGGGGTTCAGCTAATTTAAACCATCTTATGTCAGCAGATCTTAGAAAATTTACTATTGCGCCATATAAAAAATCATATTGATTGTTGTAATGCGAAATAAATGGCCAATCCTCTTTATGATTTACTGCTTCATGATCAGCATAAATATCTCCGTAGTTTCTCCAACCATATTCATCAATTTTTTCATTTTTTTCAAAAAAAGAATTGGGACCTTGTATAATGTTATTTATATAATTTTTATATGTAATATTTTTGTCTTCTTCATCTGGTACAAAATAGTCAATAGCTTTTGAATCTTTTATCCACTTAGGGTTGATTTTTATTTGAGGTGGATTTAAAAAATGGATTAATCTGTCTCCATTTTTATCTGAATCAAGGTCAATATATATGGTGTGAGTCTTTTTCTCTCCTCCCTGTAATTCAAAATATTTTTGAGATTCTCTTGGAAACAGAGATAATCTAACATACTTTTTTGTTACTTCAATTGCCTTTGGAAAATCTTGCCAAAAATTTTTTATTGAAAAAGAGATATTCTTATCTTGTTTAATAATTATTATTGGATTAGTTCTAAGACCTGTTATTTTTTTTGTCTCTTTATTGTTTTTGATCTCTTTTAATTCAAAACCTCTAAACTTAACAGTTAGATTTCCATCTTTATCAATGTGATTTAGAGAATTCCATCTTTCTCCACCACTGGAATTTTGGTGGATGATGAATGTATCAAAATCATTAGAAACAAAATAATCTTTTTTATCAAAATTGAACAAACATCTAAGTTCTTGTATAGATTTATTTGATTTATATAGTATAGAGAAATCCGTGAAATATATGGATCCTCTGTCTCCAAGGTCCCATTTCCCACCAGGATGTATTGAAGGATTGGGGTTATGTATTTCCACATCTAATTTAACAACATGAGATAAATAAAAAAATGAAAATATAAATCGCAAATTTATGGCCTTATTGACTGAAATAAATAATTTACCTTTAATTTCAATATCAGCTCTTAGTCTCCCACCATGTAATATGGAAAGTTTTTTTTGTTTCAAATCTTTGAAAGAAAGTTGTTTGCCATGATTTGTAGTAAAGTTTAAATCCAGGTCTATATTGTTAAATAAATTTTTTAAATCTTTATTTAAAGCAAATTTAAATGAACCAGTATTTATTTGGATTTTATCTTCCTCATCTTTAATGTTAATACCACTTGGTTTAATATCTAGTTTATTGTCATTAATGGATTTTAAAAATAAAAAAAATTGGTCTTTGTGGGAGATGGGAATGAAAATATCCAAGATACACCATTTTATACTTTTATCTGGCCAATAGAGAATTGGATTTATATCAAAGAGATATGGATTTTTATCCTGGTCTAAAATTAATATTTCATTTTTTTTATAGATTAACCCTTTTTTTAATGGAATGCCAATTCTAAAAATATGGCTACTTCCCTGACCATTGGGGAATTTTTTGATTTTGAGTAAGTATTGAGTATTGCCCATTTGTTTTTATTTTGGTATAAGTTGAATGTTAACAGCGAATATATAATAAATAGGTAGTTTTATATCAAGTTTTTTTATTACAACTGTTTAAATTCCTTGAAAGCTAAGCATTAAGTAATGAAAAACAAGGTTAAGAAGGTAGTACACATTTTATTTAGAGCCTTTACTTTGCCCTTGTATACATATTATTTATTTGGGCTATTATTTTTTGAGGAAAGAAGAAACTTTTCAAATATGATGCAAGCTTGTTCTCTGTTTCCAGGGGCCTTCGGTGAATGGATTAGGAAGTCCATTTTGGAGTGGATTACCAAGGTAAATTTAATTGACTCTACCATAGGATTTTTAACTACTTTTTCTGATCCCCGTATAAAAATTGGTAACGGGGTATATATTGGCCCAAAATGTGACATTGGTTATGTGGAGATTGGCAAGTACACCTTGATAGGAACTGGCGTTCATATAATCAGTGGTACAAAACAACACTTTTTTTCCAGATTGGATATCCCAATAAAAGAGCAGGGTGGGGATTTAAAAAAAATAGTTATAGGAGAGGATGTTTGGATAGGCAATGGGGCAATAGTTGGAGCTAATATAGGAAAAGGGGCTGTTGTGGGGGCTGGGAGTGTGGTTATGTCTTCTGTTCCTGAGTATGCTATTGTTGGTGGAAATCCAGCAAAAATTTTAAAGTTTAGGAAGTAGTATCATAGTGAAATCTTTAAATGTTTGAGGTTGAATTGTTGAAGTTATTGGACTATTATAGTTCACAAAAAAAATAGGACTAATTTATGGGAAAGAAAAAGGATAAGCCAACAATACTTATAATAGAAGATGATGCAGTGCAAAGGGAGCTATTAAACGAATTTCTTTCAGATTTGGGTTTTTCTTTGTTATTTGCCAAAGATGGACTTGATGGCTTAGAGAAAATAAAGAAATCTAGATATGATTTAGTTATTGCTGACATACGATTGCCCTATGTAAGTGGCATAGGACTTATTAAGTGTTTGAGAAAAGAACATCCAAATATACCAGTAATTTGTGTAACTGCATATGGTGAATATCCTAAAGAAATAGCACTAGAGGAATCTCCAGATATTTTAATTGAAAAGCCTTATAACCTGGATATTTTGATCAAGAATATTAAAAAGCTGTTAGAATTGCAATAAAGTTTGGTGGATAATTATGAGTTTGGCTAAGCCTAAAATTGTTGGAAAGAGCAAGATTATTAAAGATATAATAAAGCTCACTAAACAGGTTGGCGACTACGATTTAAATGTTTTAATCACTGGTGAGAGCGGTGTTGGAAAGGAGTTAGTTGCAAGGGCCCTACACTTTTATTCCATAAGGGCAAAGGAGCCTTTTATTAAGATTAATTGTGCTGCTATACCTGGAGAACTTTTGGAATCAGAGTTGTTTGGGTATGAGAAGGGTGCCTTTACTGGGGCCAATTCTTCGAGGATAGGTAAATTTGAATTGGCCAGGTCTGGAACAATCTTTTTAGATGAAATTGGTGAGATTTCCATAGGATTGCAGGCAAAGTTGCTTCAGGTTTTACAAGACAGGTGCTATTTCAGGGTTGGAGGACATAGGGAAATAAAGACCACTGCGAGGGTTGTTGCAGCAACAAATAGGAATTTGGAGGCAGAAATTACAGCTGGAAGTTTTAGAGAAGACCTTTTTTATAGACTTAGCACCATATGTATTCACATCCCACCCCTTAGAGAAAGGAAGGAAGATATACTTCCCCTTATGGATTATTTTATCAAGGAAATGAAAAAACAATACCCCAATAAAGATGTTTCAATGCCTCCTGATATGGTAGAGATCTTTTTAAAATACCACTGGCCAGGTAATGTAAGAGAACTATATAATTACGTTCAGAGGCTTTTTGTGCTTGAGGATTTTGATGCTGTAAAGGCAGAAATAGGAGAAAAGACAAAGGGGAAAGACCCCCTTGTTCCAAATATTGATGGTTCTATGAATGAGATAGGAGAGTCCATAAATAATAGCATTGGAGATAGGGACATTCCATCCCTTAAAGAGATTAAAGATTCAATCACAAAGAAAGTAGAGAGGATGGTTATTTTAAAAATCTTAAATGAAACAAATTGGAATAGAAAAGAAACTGCCAAGCTCCTAAAAATAAGTTACAGGGCCTTGCTCTATAAGATGAAAGATATGAATTTAACACCTCCCCCAGGAGTGAGATAATAGATTTTATTTTTTCATAAATGGCCTATACATGGGATCTCCAATCAAGACCATTTTCCAGGATATGTAGGGTAGGGATAGGTAATAGCTTTCAGCCAAAGACCAATAACCATCTATTATAGCCCAGAAGAATATGTGCGGTACAGGAAATGCCTGGATATAAGGCTCTCCTACAGGACCTATGGTTGCAGCCACTCCCTTCTCAAGCATTTTTACGCACCATATGTTTGATTTTTTGTTCTTTAGGGTTGAACATTCTATACTTGCCATATGATATCCAATGGCACCCCTTTGCCACTCAAAGGAATCGATATAGTGACCAAGGCTATACCAACCACAATATAGAGCAGCATCTTTGCATTCACCTTTTTTAAAAAGCCTTTTTGTATCCTCCAAAACCACTTTGAGAATTTTAGACTTTTTCAGTTCCTTTGCTGCAAGGTGCAAAGAATAATCGTAATATCCATATCCACCCAATTTCTTTTTGTCCTTGGGCTCCTTCCACCTGGCATCAAAATATGCCACGCCCTTTAGTCTATTTTTTTCTGCATATATGGAATCACCTATTATCCTTTTAACTGTTTCTGGATCTGGACCATCTAACCTTGCAACCAGTAGTACGTCCCTTTTTGTATATTTGAGCCTTCTCTTTTGATTTAATATAAAATATGGATTTGGAATCCAAAAAGAGAGGGGATAATTGTTTACTTTTACAAGAGATAACTCGGAGTCCACAGATGCAGAGGTGTCTAGTTCTAATTTTATTTTCCTGAGTTTATTTTGTATTTTTCTTATTCTTTTCTTTATCTCCTTTTTTTTATTTAACTCCTTTTCTGACTTTAGTTGTTCTTGTAAAAGGGCTAGTTTTATGTCTAAATTTTTTAGTTCTGTTTTTTGTTTAAGGCTTGGTTCTATACCACTGACCTTCAAAGGAATCCCATAGAGCAGTACGATACATCTTATTGGTTTTTCTGGGTGTTCTTTTAAAAATTTTGCAATTGGAGATTTGATTTTTTTATTGTATTCATCCCTGGAAATTCTCTCTGAATCTGTACACCAGATCTTAATGAGATTTTCCTTTGGAATGTTTCTCTTTTTCATATAATATGTTGCAAGGGATACACTCCTTGCTACATTCATATTTGCAACAACTAAAACTTCCTCAGGAGCAATATAACAAAGGGAGTTTTTTGCAAAAAATAGGAGTAAAAATAAACAGACTATAGTGCTGGATTTATATTTACCAATATTCATCTTTTTTCCTAACTAAATTTTTTTATTGCATTGTTAAATCTAGGTTTGTTTTTGTACATATAAACTATTATCACTTAATTGTAAGATATCATTAGAGACCCTCTCAATCTCCTCTCTTGTAATAATTACTTCTTTAATAGTCTTTAGTCTCTTAAGCCAATTTAATGGAAATGTTTTTAACCTATATGCTAATGCCTCCTTTTCAATAAAAGATTTTTTATTTGTGATATCTAATATCTCTCTCCAATTAAATTTTTCATTATACACAAAACAAAAGAAGTCAAATACATCTTTTTCTTCATCTCTATCAATTATTGCAGAAATTTTATTTGTAAATATATTTATTTTATTATCCACTTTCAAATTGTCTATGATATTGCTTTTTCCATGTCTATAGACTCTACCATTGACAAAATCCACCTGCAGGACTTTGTTTATCCTTATTCTAAAAAAATCCCTTGTTTGAACCTCCTTTGTTATTTTTAAATCTTGCGAATCAAGTAATTCAATAAATTCTCTTACTTCCTGAGAAAAATCAGGATTATTTTGAGTAAAAAAATCTAAATCATAAGAATACCGAGCATTATAATAAAATCTGTGAAGAGCAGTTCCACCTGCTAGGTAAAAAGTTGTATAAATTTTAGAGAGTATATTAAAAACCCTATCCTGTAACTGATATAGGTGTTCAATATCTAATATTTTTTCCATGCAAGTCCTGGGATATGTTGGTCTTCTTCAAAAAGCAGATATCTTAATATGGCTATTTTTTTGCTCAAATATTTTCTATTATAGGAAATTTTCAGGTCATTGAAAAATTTTTTTAACAAGTCTTTGTCAAATAATTGCATTGCGTTATAGGTGTCCCTTGAATTGTAAATAATCTTCAGGAATAATTTTTTTAGCTCCCTTGTATTTTCTGACTCCAGGATTTCCATTAAGTCCTGTATAGAAATATTATAATCCCAGAAACAATCCTCAATAATTCTATTTAAAATGTCTATATTATATTTTTTGTCTTTCATTCTTTTTAATTTGAGAATTACATTAAAAATTTGTAGTAATCTAATGAATTATATGCTCTTGATTTAGCAAAGAATGGACAAAGTTTTTATAATTTATTTCCATATACCAACAATTCCATGCCCTTTTCATACAATCTGTTATTACCTTTAACTTCCCTAGTTAATGGGTCTAAAAAGAGTATTTCTTTATCCACATAGTGGTTTATAATATGTTTTTTCTCAGTAGATAAATCTTCTCTTATTTTAAAAGATCCATTAAGAATAATCTCTTTTGCTATTTCTTTAAACAATCTTCTTTTTTCAAAATTTTTTTCATCTGTTAGTAAATCTACAATCTCAGAATAAGCCAACTGTTGTTGATATTTTAAATAATCTTTCAAACTGGGAAATTCATCCTTCTCTCTTATCATTTTTTGAATATAAGCTATATCTCCACCTAAATACTCCCAGATTAATTCAATATCTTCTTCATTAAAACCCTCTTCTTTTAACCAATTTTTAGTGGTATCTTTGTCTAAGTAATCAATTTTATAGAATTTGCTGGTTTTTTTAAGCCTTGCATCATTATAAATTCTATCTATAAATATGGTATTTGAACTTAATATAGTTACATGTGATAAATGTAGTTCTTTTGTCAATCTAACACAAAAATTTAAAAATTCCTTTAATAAGTCTCTATTGGAATTTATATAGATATCCTCTAAGGTTTGAATTTCATCAATTATTATAATTGGTGTTTTCTTTTTTGCTATATCTTGTATTTCACTCAATATTGCATCAAATAAATCAATATTTTTTTCTTTTATTTTTCTTAATTTTTCACCTTTTATAGTAAATATCCCAATACTAATTCTCGATGACAATTTTTCAGTTGTATCTTCAATCTGTTCTTTAGATTTTAAAAAAGATTCTAGAAAGCTATTGTAACTTGTTATTAATTTGCCTCTTAGATTTATGTACCTCACCCAAAAATCACCTTTTGGTTTTAGTGTCCAAAAATCTTCAAATAATTCATGTTCCACAATATATTCAATGATAGTAGTTTTTCCACTGGATTTAGGTCCATATATCCACAATATTTCATCTGGTATCTCCTCAAACCAGGTCTTTATAAATTTAATTTCTTTTTCTCTGTCTATTAATCTTTTGCCTCTAAATGTTTTCATGATTTTATCCTTATAGTGGATTAGTCTTTAAAAAATCATTGCATATTCAAAGTTAAGGTTCATGGTCAAGGCGTTTAATCTATTAGAAAATTCTTATAGTTAGGTTCCACAAATTTTATGGGCTTAGTTTAGAGTTTCCAGAAAATATTTAATACCCTCTTCTAACATTTGAACTGCAAGTAAAACCAAGATGAGGCCCATGAGTCTCTCAATTGCCCTGGTGCCCCTGTCTTTTAATATGTTTTTTAATCTGGTAAAACAGAGCATGATTATAAGGCATCCAAACCATGCAATTAATATTGACAGAAAAAGTTTTAATTGTGAAGGGGCCTTTTTGGCATATAGCATTATTGCAGCGAGTAAGGAGGGACCAGCAATAAATGGGGTGGCAATAGGCACTATAAATGGATCTTTTTCATATTGGGATAGTGATCCCTGTTCCTCTGGAAATATGAGTTTTAGGGATATTATAAATAGGATTATGCCCCCAGCTATACGTAAAGTGGATTTATCTATAGATAAAAAATTTAACAAAAAAGATCCAAAGAATTGAAAAATTATCATTAAAAGGAGTGCAATTAACATCTCCCTTAAGATTATCTTTTGTTGTGTCCTTGGGGAATGGTCCTTTAGAATAGCAAGACATGCAGTTGAATTTGCAAAGGGATCCATAATGAGAAAAAGGGGAATGGAGATCTCGAAAATTTCCCTTAGCCCATTCATATAAAGTGAAATTATCCTCCCAGATATGCCCGTCTTACCTGGGGATTTGTAAGGAGATTAGATGCCTTATCCTCCAATACAATATTTCCCACTTCCATTACATATCCCCTCATGGCCAGTTTTAATGCAGCTTTTGCATTTTGCTCCACCAAGAGCACAGTGACCCCAGTTTCATTGATGGTCTTTATGGTTTCAAATATAGATTTAACTAAAATAGGTGCAAGTCCCAGGCTTGGTTCGTCCATTAAAAGGAGCCTTGGGTTGGACATAAGGCCCCTTGCTATAGCAAGCATCTGTTGTTCTCCACCACTAAGGGTACCAGCGAGCTGTTTTCTGCGCTCTTTTAGTCTTGGAAATAGGGAATAAGACCATTCCTTGTTTTTTTCTACTACCTTTTTGTCTTTTATGGTAAATGCCCCAAGCTCTAAATTTTCTTCCACAGTCAAGGTGCCAAATAACCGTCTCCCTTCAGGGACCTGGGATATACCCATTTCAACTATCTTGTCCCCAGGGGTAGTGGTTATATCAACGCCATCAAAGATTATAGTCCCCTCTGAGGGTTTTATTAGTCCGCTGATGGTCATGAGGGTAGTGGACTTTCCAGCACCATTTGCACCTAGGATGGTTACTATTTCGCCTTTTTCTACCTTTATGTCTATTCCGTGTATTGCTTCAATGTTTCCATATTTTACGTGTAGGTTTTTTATCTCTAACATATTGTATTTACTCCTCATCAATTCCTAGATATGCCTCAATTACCTTTGGGTCCTCTCTTACCTGATCTGGTAATCCCTCAGATATTTTTTTGCCATTGTCTAAAACAACAAGGTATTGGCATACATCCATAACTAAATTCATGTCGTGCTCAATCAAAAGGACTGTTATCTTTCTATCTCGAATATTACGTATAAGCTGAATAAGTTCCTGGGTCTCCTGGTCGTTCATACCGCCAGCAGGCTCATCTAAAATAATTAATTTTGGGGAAGTGGCCAGTGCCCTGGCAATCTCAAGTAGTCTTTGATTTCCATAGGATAGGTTTTTTGCCTTTTGTTCAAGGTCCACCTTAAGGCCTACAAATTCAAGCTCTTTTAATGCAATGTCAATAGCCCTTTTTTCCTCTTCCCTCTGCCATTTGGGCTTGAACATTCCAGCAAAAATACCTGATTTCATGCGGCAGTGGTATCCTGACATTGCATTTTCAAGTACAGAGAGCTCTTTAAATAATCTTATTGTCTGAAACGTTCTGGCAATGCCCAGGGATACAATCTCATGGGTGGGTTTTTTTACCAGACTTTGTCCATCAAATATTATTTCTCCCCTATCAGGGACATAATGTCCTGTGATTAAGTTAAATACAGTGGTTTTACCTGCACCATTTGGACCAATTAATCCTACGATTGATCCCTCTTCTACGTCAAAACTTACATCATCTACAGCAGCAAGTCCGCCAAAATATTTTGTGAGGTTTTTAAGATGAAGAAGGGCCATATTTAGACTCCCTTTTGTCTAATTTTCAGCAAAATTTTTGTCCATATATACGTCATATTTACGTGGAGGAGGTGGAATCAAACCTTGTGGCCTAAATATCATCATAATGATCATTGCAAGTCCAAACATAAGCATCCTGGCCTGGGAAAATTCCCTGAATATTTCAGGCAGCCCTATTAGCAAAAATGATCCCAGGATGACCCCAGTTATGCTCCCTGATCCTCCTAAGATTACAATGCAAAAATATACCACAGATTCCCAGAAGGTAAACGATTCTGGGGAAATTATGGTCATTTTTGATGCATAGATGTTTCCAACCATACCAGCCCAAAAGGCCCCAATTACAAAGGCTATTAATTTATATCTTGCAATATTGACCCCAGTTCCTTCAGCCGCTACTTCGTCTTCTTTTATGTAGTTTAGGGCCCGGCCAAATCTGGAATTTCTGAGCCTTTCAAACAAAAATACACTTATGGCTAAAAATATCCAGATGTAGTAGAAAAAGTGCTCTGGTCTCCTGATAATAAGACCCAGTAAATTTGGTCTGGATATTCCAAAGATTCCATTTGATCCACCTGTTATCCCAAATACATTGTTTACCAGTCCAATTCTAACTATCTCCACAATACCTATTGTTACAATAAGTAAATAATCGCCCCTTAGGTGAATAATTGGTCTTGCAACAAGGTATGCAAAGATAGCAGCAGTTATTCCACTAAATGGGATCAAAAAAATGATTGGGATGTGATACATGGTGTTTAAAATGGCCGTAGTATATGCACCAATTGCAAAAAAAGCTGCATGGCCCATGTGAAAAAGACCAGTATCCCCTAAAATAAAATTTAGACTAAGTGCCAGTATTGCATAAATTCCAATATTGTTTAATACATCTACCCAATAGGAATTTAACACAAGCGGTGATAAGAAAAAGGCAATTACAATAAAAGTTGTTATGTATTTCCTGTTCATGTCACCATCATTTAGGTTTATGGTTTATATTTTGTCAGCAACCCTCTCACCAAGAATACCAGTTGGACGCACGATCAAAATGATTATAAGGACAAAAAATGCAATTGCGTCCTTCCATGAAGTTGAGATATAGGCAGCACCAAGGGCCTCTATAACCCCCAGCAAAATACCCCCAACCATGGCTCCAGGGATGTTCCCAATACCTCCAATTACTGCAGCTATAAATGCCTTTAGGCCATAGACCCATCCCATCATAAAGTTCAACTGTCCATAATAGAGACCAACCATAAAACCAGCTGCACCCCCAAGGGCAGGTCCAATAAAGAACACATAGGAGATGATTTTGTTTACATCTATCCCCATGAGTCTGGCTGCTCCATGATCTATCGCCGTTGCCCTTATGGCTGTTCCAATTTTAGTTTTTTGCACAAATAGATATAAAATTATCATGAGAATTATTGATAAAAGGAGCATTGCAATCCTAAGAAAGGGAATCTTCATTCCTAAAATATTTATGGTAATTTGGGGAAGCAGATGGTGGGGATATACCTGGAACCTTGCTCCATAGATGAGCATTATTGAATTGGAGATGACTATTGATGCCCCAAGGGCAGATACCACTGCAGCAAGCCTGTCTGCTGATCTAAGCGGTCTATAGGCTACCCTTTCTAAAACTATTCCAGCTACACCCACCAACCCCATTATTATGAGTCCAAAGAGAAAAAGGGTTGGCATAGGCCCTATCTTTCCAACTAGAGATAGGGATGTTAGGAGGGTAAATCCTATGTAGGCACCAAGGGTAAATAGGTCCCCATGGGCAAAGTTTATGAGTTTTAACACCCCATAAACCATGGTATATCCAAGGGCAATCAATGCGTATATGCCGCCTATTGCCAGTCCATTGGTCAATTGTTGAAAAAAGAATTCCATGGGCTATATCTCCAAGGATAACACTTTAAAGAGTTCAAGTATTAAAGCTTATTGTTTAACCTTGCTGTCTTAATATAAAAAAGGCAGGGAGACCCTGCCTTTTAAAAAAAATTATTTAGGGCTGCAATATAAAGTTGCCCTGGGCGTCAACCATGTAAACCCTGTAAAGGTCACCTACCCTGTCACCCTTTTCATCAAAAGATATTTTTCCAGTAAGACCGGGCATATTCTTTAATTTATGATGTAAAAAATCTGCCATTTTGTCAGGATCAGTGGATTTTGTGCCATCAATTGCCTTAACTATTGCAAGGAGTGCATCCCCTGATAAAACTGCCCATACTGAAGCAGGATAGTCATGGTATTTTGTCTTATATGCCTTTAAAAATGCCTTTGCTTCAGGTGTGTCTAGGTCTTGTGGCACAGGCGGGCTCAAGAAATAAAAGCCTTTTGCAGCGTCTTTTCCTGCGATTTTAACTAAATCTGGATTATTGGTTGCATCACCACCTATAAAAGGTACATCCCATCCCATTTCTTTTTTCTGTTTTAAAAGAAGACCAGCTTCTGGATAATAACCAGTGAAGAATACCACATCTGGATTTTTGGACTTTAATTTGGTTAAAATAGTTGTGTAATCCCTCTCACCAGGTGTGAGGGCATCAAAAAATACAACCTTTATTCCACCAAGCTTCTCAATGTTGTGCTTTGCCTCTTCAGCAAGACCCTTTGCATATGTGGTGTTGTCATGAAGGATAGCTACCCTTTTATAACCAAATTTCTTTATGGTCTTTGCTGCAACTTTTCCCTGCTCATCGTCCCTTGGAGATGTCCTGAAGAAATATTTATATCCCTTTTCTGTTAACCTGATTGCTGTGGAGCCATTTGCAATTTGTATTATCTTGTTTTCATTAAAAATGTTTTGTGTGGCCTCTGTAACAGAAGAACCATACGTACCAATTACTGCAACTATGTCCCTTGTAACCAGTTTGTTTGCAGCAAGGGCAGCGGTCCTGGGATCTCCACCATCATCTTCGTCAATGATCTCAATCTTTTTGCCAAGTACCCCTCCTTTTTTGTTGATGTCCTCGGCAAGTAAATTCACAATCTTTTTCATATCTAAACCTTCACTTGCCCAGCTGCCAGTTTGTGGACACATAAGCCCAATCTTTATAGTGGACTTGGCAAAACTTATGCCTGTTAAACACAGGGCCCAAAAAAGCACTAAAACCAAAACTTTTCTCAGCATAACAACATCCTCCCTTTAAAGATTTTTTAAAATAACCTTAAAACCCCTCCCTTAATTTTAATGAGTGAGCATTAATTAAAAAACACCCAATGGTCAATTAATTTTTGCTTGATAAACACTATTTCATTAAAAGAAGATAGTTAAACCTGTTTGGGTTAATTTTTTTGAATAAAATTCTTGACTCACTTATTTTTTATGAACTATAAACTAAAAAAAGGAGAAAATCAAGAATGATTGACGAGATTGATAAAAAAATTTTGAATTTACTTCAAAATAATGCTCGAATATCCAATGCAGAGATAGCTAGACGGATAAATATGGCTCCATCTGGTGTGCTTGAGAGGATAAGGAAGCTTGAGAAAAAGGGTGTTATCCTTGGGTATGAGACAAGGCTAAACCACAAGATTTTAGGCCTTGTGCTTACTGTGCTTATTTTGGTGAAGACCAAGGATGCTGTTGGTTCTACCTTAATAGGAGAAGAAATTGCGAAAATTGGGGAAGTTCAGGAGGTTTTTTACATAGCAGGTGAGTACAACTATTTGGTCAAGGCTAGGATTTCAGATACTGATAATTTAAAGGAGTTGTTGAAGAAGTTTGGGGACATTGGCGGTGTTGTGGATACCAGGACCACGCTTGTAATTGATGAATTATTAGAGACCTTGAAACTGGATTTAGATGGAGTGGAGGTCCGCATAAAGGGTATGGGGAAGGCAAAGTAGAAATAGTTGACCAAGATAAGGAGGTTTTTTATGGAAAATCAAGTATTAAACCAGAGGATAAAGGCAAGGGGCAAAGAGTTTTTTAGATCCATTGCTGGCGAGGCCCCATCAGTGTTTAATAAGAGCTGGTGGACTGGTAAGGTCATGGACTGGGCAATGAAGAGCGAGAACTTTAAGGTCCAGCTCTTTCGTTTTGTGGATGTATTGCCCTATTTGAATACTTCAGAGTCCTTGATTAGACACATTGAGGAGTATTTTGGGGCAGATGAAGAAGAGCTACCAGCAGTTTTAAAATGGGGGGCCAAAGGCGCTGGAGGTATTGGAAGGGTCTTTGGTGGAAAGATCCTGGCAAAGACCATATCTTCCAACATCAAGTCCATGGCAATGCAATTTATAATTGGCGAGAACACAAAACAGGCCTTAAAGACCCTTGGAAAACTAAGAAAGGACAATTTTGCATTTACTGTTGATATCCTGGGTGAGGCAACAGTTAGTGAAGAAGAGGCAATCTATTATCAAAAGAGTTATCTTGATCTTCTAGATGTACTGGCAAAAGAATCATCCAAATGGGATGGTCTGTTAACTGGAGGGGATTTAGACTGGGGTTATGCGCCAAAGGTAAATTGCTCAATTAAGCCTTCTGCTCTCTATTCCCAGGCAAGGCCCGTTGATTTTGAGAACAGTGTAAATGTGATTGTTGAGAGACTTAAGCCAATTGTTGCCAAGACCAAGGAAATTGGTGGTCATTTATGTATTGATATGGAACAGTATACATACAAAGACATAACCCTGGAAGTGTATAAAAGACTTCGCCAGGATCCAGAATTTAGGGATTTTGACCAGTTGGCTGTTGTTTTACAGTCTTATCTTAAAGATACAGATAGAGATCTTGAAGAACTCCTTAATTGGGCAAGAAGTGAGGGGATAAAGATTTCAATCAGGTTGGTTAAGGGTGCATACTGGGATTATGAGACAGTTATTGCAAAACAAAAGGGATGGGAGATACCTGTTTATACAATAAAGGCAGAAACCGATGCAGCATATGAGAGACATGCTGAGATGATTTTAAAAAATAGTGATATATGCTATTTTGCATGTGGATCTCACAATATACGGACCATCTCTGCTGTTATGGAAATGGCAAGGGAATTTGGAGTGGATGAATCAAGATATGAGTTCCAGGTGCTATATGGTATGGCAGAGCCAGTTAGAAAGGGGCTTTTAAATGTTGCAAAAAAAGTGAGGCTCTATGCCCCATATGGGGAACTCATTCCAGGTATGGCTTATCTGGTTAGAAGGTTACTGGAAAATACAGCAAATGAGTCTTTTTTGAGACAGAGCTTTGCAGAAGGGGCAGATCTGGACAAACTTTTAGAAGACCCCCTTATCTTGGCTGAGGAAAAGAAGAAACAAAGGGAACAGGCCAAAAAGGAAGATAAGGGGTCTGTTGCAATACCCCCATTTAAAAACCATCCATTTGTGGATTTTACAAAAAAGGATGAAAGAGAGGCCTTTTACAGGGCAATATCTGAAGTTAGAGGGGAGCTGGGAAGGACCTATCCCCTGGTGATTGGAGGAAAAGAAATACATACTGAAGATAAAATTCCATCAGTAAATCCAGCCAATCCTGATGAGGTCATAGGGTATATATCTCAGGCATCAAAAAAAGAGGTAGATGATGCAATTTCAGCTGCCAAATCAGTCCTCTATGATTGGAGGGAGCTAAGTGGTGAAGACAGGGCAAAATATCTATTTAAGGCAGCAGATTATGCCCGTAAAAATATTTTCAAACTGGCTGCATGGCAGATTTTAGAGGTTGGGAAACAATGGGATCAGGCCCATGCCGATGTTGCAGAGGCAATTGATTTCCTGGAATATTATGCGAGGGAAATGATAAGGCTTGGCTCTCCCCGTCGTATGGGAAGGGCACCGGGAGAAGTAAACCACCTTATGTATCAGGGAAAGGGAGTTGCTGCAGTAATTGCCCCATGGAATTTCCCTCTGGCAATCTCATGTGGAATGACTTCAGCTGCCATAGTGACTGGAAATCCAGTTTTGTATAAACCAGCATCCTTGTCCTCTGTTGTAGGATATACCCTGTATGAAATCTATAAGGCAGCAGGCCTTCCTGACGGTGTTTTTAACTATATACCTGGCAGGGGAAGCGAGATAGGCGACTACCTAGTTGAACATCCTGATATAAGTGTAATTGCCTTTACAGGATCCATGGAAGTTGGACTAAGGATTGTCAATAAGGCATCAAAGGTGAGAGATGGTCAGGCCCAGGTAAAGAGGGTGATTGCTGAGATGGGTGGAAAGAATGCAATTATTGTGGACGACGATGCAGACTTGGACGAGGCAGTTTTAGATATTATTTACTCTGCCTTTGGATATCAGGGACAAAAGTGTTCAGCCTGCTCCAGGGTAATTGTGCTTGAGCCAATATACGATAAATTTGTAAAAAGGCTTGTTGAGGCTGCAAAATCAATTAAAATAGGGCCTGCAGAGGATCCCCATTACTATATGGGACCAGTTGTGGATGGATCTGCTAAGGAGAAGATTTTAAAGTATGTGGAACTGGCAAAAAAAGAGGGAAATGTGCTTTTGATTAGAGATGATATACCAGATAAGGGTTATTATGTGCCCTTGACAATAGTTGAAGGAATTACCCCAGAGCACAGACTGGCCCAGGAAGAGATTTTTGGCCCTGTACTGTCCATTATGAAGGTAAAGGATTTTGACCAGGCAATTGAATGGGCAAATTCAACAAGATATGCCTTGACTGGTGGAGCCTTTTCAAGGAGCCCAAGAAACTTAGATAAGGTGAGAAAGAGATTTAAGGTTGGAAATCTCTACTTAAACAGGGGAATTACTGGCGCCCTTGTTGAAAGACAGCCATTTGGTGGATTTAAGATGTCTGGTGTAGGCTCCAAAGCAGGTGGCCCAGACTACCTACTTCAGTTTATGGATCCAATTTGTATAACAGAAAATACCATGAGAAGAGGTTTTGCCCCAATTCAAGAAGGGGATGAGTGGGTAGAGTAGAAAATACAAACAGCCTACTAACTCAACCCAAGTTTGTTAAAACTTGGGTTGAGTTATAGTAATAATTTAAAAGATGTTTAAAAATGATATAATCGATTAAAATATTTGAATAATTGTTTGAGTTAATGTATTATAAATAATCAGAAAAGAGGAAAATATGCAAAAAACTGGTTGAACATCTTAAAGTCAATTAAAAATCCCCACCTAATGGCCCTTAAAATTCCCAAGTAAGTTTTACATTTTTTTAGTTTGTTGGAAGTTTTTAATGAGCCTGTAACATAATCTGTGTAAATCCTTTTGTAGTCTTAATACTATTGAACTACATTTTTAATCCTGTCCTCAAAAAATATATATAGTTGGGGATAAATCTTGGACCAGTTTCTTATGGTATCTGCCCATTTTTTGCTTATATCCAAAATTGCCAGGTATAAGAGTTTCAAAATGGCATCTTCAGTTGGGAATACTCCTTTTGTCTTACATATAGTCCATATTGATTTGTTACATCATGGGGAATTGATTTTGGGGATTTGATCCCACTCATAAACAGCTATCTAACTCCTAAATGGTATAGAATCTTCCAAATACACAAGATCCCTGTATTTCTCCCTCTCTCTGATTAGATGAAATTCTTCTCCAGAAACCATAACCTCTGCTGCCCTTGGTCTGGAATTATACTGAGAAGACATGACAAATCCATAGGCACCAGCAGAGAATACACACAAGAGCTCTCCTGCCTTGATTTCTGGAAGATCCCTGTCCTTTGCCAGAAAATCTCCACTCTCACATATTGGACCAACTACATCATATTTTTTTAGGGCTCTGCCCCTAGGAGTAACTTCTGCTATCCTGTGGTATGATCCGTACAGGGAAGGTCTGATAAGGTCATTCATCCCAGCGTCAACAATGAGGAAGTTTTTGTTTCCAGTCTCCTTTGTGTATATCACTTTGGTGATCAATACCCCTGCATTTCCAGCAATAACCCTTCCAGGTTCTAATATCAGGGTAAGGGGATATCCTGATAGGGCACGGGATAGGGCCTCCCCAAATTCCTTTGGATGGGGTGGATCTTCCTCTTTATACTGAATTCCAAGACCACCTCCAAGGTCTAAATATTTTATGTTTATTTCAAGTTCTTTCAGTTCAGTGTAGAGCATCTTTAATTTTTCCAGTGCCTCTAAAAAAGGAGATATTTCAGTTAGTTGTGAGCCTATATGGCAATCAATGCCAATTGGTTCAACCCCTTTTAATTCCTTTGCAGTCTTGTAGGCATATATTGCGTCGCTTATGTCAATTCCAAATTTATTTTCCCTTAGACCAGTGGAAATATAAGGGTGGGTTTTGGGGTCCACATCTGGATTTATCCTGAAACTTATCCTTGCCTTTTTATTTAAAGACAGGGCTATTTCATTGATCTTCATGAGTTCATCCATGGATTCAACATTAAACATCAGGATGTCAGCAAAAAGTGCTTCTTGTATCTCATGTTCTTGTTTCCCAACCCCTGAGAAAACAATCTTATCTGGAGCAATCTCTGCCCTAAGTGCTCTGTATAATTCCCCACCTGATACAATATCAGCTCCAGCTCCTTCTTCTTTCAATGTTTTAAGGATGTTTATATTTGAGTTACATTTTACAGAAAAGCATATAATATGTGGAATAGAATAAAAAGCTGAATCAAAGGCGTGAAAGTGCCTTTTAAATGTCCTGGAAGAATATATATAAATGGGAGTACCATATTCTTTTACAATGTCTTCAACTAAAACTTCTTCTGCCCATAATCTATTGTCTTTAACAGTAAAGTAATGCATATGAATGACTCCTTTTAGCAATTTAAGAATTATTTCGAAGGGTAACATCCCCATACATTATTTTATGAATTTTATTTTTATTGTCCATGACCATTAAATTTCCATTTTCATCTAAGTCAATGGCCTTTCCATATAATTTTTTGTCTTTTAAAAATACTATTACATTTCTATGTATTGTATTGCTCATATCAATCCATTTAGTCCTTATAGATTTAAATCCTTCTTTTAAGTATATATTGTACCAATATTCCAGATACATCAAAATATTTCCCAAAAGGTGTGCCCTTTTAAAGTTTTTTTTCCCTTCTAAATAAAGAGATGTTGCATAATCTTGAAGTTCATAAGGGATATCTTCTTGGTCTAGATTTACGTTAATCCCCACGCCTAAAATTACATAATTAACAAATTCTATATCTCCTGAGATCTCAGCCAGTATGCCAACAACTTTTTTGTTGTTTATCAGTATATCATTGGGCCATTTTAGCTCTGCTTTTAGATTTGTGTGGGCACCTATTGCCTTGCATATTGCAAGACCAGCAACCAGGGGCAGTTGCATAACTTCTGAAGGGGAAAGGTTTGGCCTTAAAATTATGGAAAATGATAATGATTTTTTGGGGACATGGACCCACTGCCTGCCCCTTCTACCCCTTCCCTTTAATTGAGATTCACATAAGATAAGGGTGCCCTCTTCTTCGCCTTGTTCTGCGAGTTTTTTTGCCTTATCCTGGGTTGATGGGAGTTCTTCAAAAAAATAGATCTTTTTGCCAAGGCTATCTGTGGTTAAATAGGGTTTTATTAGAGGTGGGATGAGTACGTCTGGAATTGAGATGAGTTTATATCCCTTTTTAGCAGAAGACTCTATCTCAAATCCAAGCTGCTTTAAGATTTTTATCTGGTTCCAAACCCATGTCCTGGAGATGTTTAAGTATTGGGCTAGTTCTTCTCCAGAAACAAATTCACCTGATAATAATTGATTAAGTATATGTTCCAGGGGGCTTTTTTTCATCTTTGAAACTTGTGTGTAAGATTTCTTTTTTTGGTGAATATAAAGATAATTGGTTTAAATATGCAAGGAGAAATTTAATAATAAATTATTTCTTGACTATAAAAAGTAACTCTAGATAATATATGAAAAAATTAGAATAGGAGATGTTATGGAAATTCCATTTATTGACCTTAAAGTCCAGTATAGGAGGATTGAAAAAAAGATTAAGGACAACATATCCAGGGTACTTGAGCATACCAGATATGTATTGGGAGAAGAGGTGTATCAATTAGAAGAAGTCCTGGCAAGTTATGTTGGGACTAAATACTGTATATCCTGTTCTTCTGGTACAGATGCACTACTTATGAGTCTAATGGCCCTGGACATTGGGGATGGAGATGTGGTCTTTACCACTCCATTTACCTTTTTTGCAACAGCAGAAGTAATTTCCCTTTGCGGTGCGACTCCAGTTTTTGTTGATATTGATCCAGATACCTTTAATATTGATCCTGAAAAACTAAAGCAGGCTATTTTAGCTGTAAAAAATAAGGACTCCACCATATATCCAATACCAAGTTTATTGGAAAAAGGCTCAAATAAATATAAGCCAAAGGCAATTATTGCTGTTGATATATTTGGAGTATGTGCTCCTTATGATAAACTTAAAAAAATAGCAGAGGAAAACAAACTCTTTTTAATAGAGGATGGTGCCCAATCTTTTGGGGGAGAATATAACAAAAAAAAGGCGTGTTCTTTTGGTGATATTGGCTGTACTTCTTTTTTCCCAGCAAAGCCCCTTGGATGCTATGGGGATGGTGGGGCCATTTTTACAGACTCAGATAATTACGCATCCATATTAAAATCCATTCGTGTCCACGGCCAGGGAAGGGATAAATACGAAAATATCAGGCTTGGCTTAAATGGGAGGTTGGATACCATCCAGGCTGCAATACTTCTGGCAAAAATGGATATTTTTGATGAGGAAATAAATAAAAGACAGGAAGTTGTAAAAAGATACAATAAGGGATTTGAGCTTCTTTCACAGATAAAACCCCAATATGTGCCCAAAGGGGTGTTGTCTGCATTTGCACAATATTGTATTTTGGTGGAAAATAGGGATGATCTCATAGAATTTTTAAAGGGGAAAAATATACCAACAGCCATCTATTATAAAAAACCCCTTCACCTCCAGAGGGCATTTGATTTTTTAGGATACAGGCAAGGGGATATGGAAGTAAGCGAGGGCATATCAAAGAATATAGTAGCCCTTCCAATGCATCCCTATCTTAATAGGGATGTACAGGATTATATTATTGAGATGGTAATTGAGTTTTATAACCAATAAAAATGGAGAATAATGTTATGTTATTTGGAATTGATGTAGGTGGTACACACACCGATGCAGTGCTAATTGATAGGGAGGTGGGGGTTCGGGCCCATGTGAAGATTCCCACAGACCCCGAAGACCTTCTTGGTTCAATTAGACAGGCAATAGGAGAGATACTTTCCCAGGAAAAAAAAGTAAATATAAGGAGATTTAATTTAAGTACCACCCTATGTACTAATGCAATTGTTCAAGATCTACTGGAGCCAGTGGGTGTTATTGTGAGTGCTGGCCCAGGAATTAATCCCAGGGAGTTTAGCATTGGAAATTTTTTTGAGGTAATACCAGGAGGATTAGACCACAGGGGAACTGAGATATATCCCCTGGATCTATCTCAAGCAAAGGGGGTGGTTTCAAATTTACTGGACTTCGGGGTTCGGGTGTTTTCAATTGTCTCAAAGTTTTCCCCAAGAAATCCAGTACATGAAGACAAGATTGCTGAGTTAATAAAAGAAAAGGCAGAGTTCATCACCCTTGGCCACAGTCTATCAGGACAGTTAAATTTCCCAAGGAGGATTGCCACAGCCTACTACAACAGTGCTGTATGGCCTATTTTTAATAAATTTTTAGATTCTGTTAACCAGTGTTTAGAGGAGTTTAAGTTTTCCCCTCAAATAAACATCTTAAAGGCAGATGGGGGAACAATGCCCTATTATGCTGCTAAACGTTTTCCTGTTGAGAGTATTTTTTCAGGACCTGCAGCAAGTGTCATGGGTATCTTTGCCCTGTGTGATATAACAGAAGATGCCATTGTCCTGGATGTAGGGGGGACGACCACAGACATTGGAGTTTTTGCTGCAGGGGACCCATTGATTGAGCCAGAGAATGTGAGACTAAAAGGCAGACCCACCCTTGTTCGGGCAATGAAGGTAAAATCCATTGGTCTAGGCGGTGATTCTGCTGTAACTACCCAGGGTGACAGGCTGCTGGTAGGTCCCAAGAGACTTGGTCCCTGCATGGCAAAGGGAGGGGATGTGCCTGCCTTTTTAGATGCCCTGAACTGTATATGTGAGGAAGCCTATGGTGACAAGGATGCCTCTTTTAAAGGAATGCAACAAATAAAGGAGAATTTAAATTGTTCTCTTTCAGATGCCCCTATAAAGGTGGTTGAAGAAGGATGTAAGATTTTGAAAAAAGAGGTACTTGGTTTTTTGGATGAAATAAATGAGCGTCCCATTTATACAATACACGAACTACTTGAATTTAGAAAAATAGAACCCAGGAAGATCTATTTAATGGGTGGCCCTGCAAACATATTAAAGAAATTCATTGAAAAAGAATTTGGACTGCCAGTGGTAGTGCCTGAGTACTTTGGGGTAGCAAATGCCATTGGTGCAGCCATTGCCAGACCAACAATGCAGGCAGAACTATTTGCTGATACTGAAAAGAAGATAATGACTATCCCGGTACTTGGAATAAAAAAAGATGTTTCCAAAAACTACAATCTTAAGATGGCCAGGGGTGATCTACAAAGACACATGCAGAAGTACATAAAAGAGAAGCTGGACTGGGATGTGGATCTATCTGAACTGGAAATTGTCTTTGAAAGCTCCATGAATATGGTTAAGGATGTATTTACAGTGGGACAGGATATCAGGGTAAAGTGTCAGGTCAAACCTGGTATATGTAAGGATTATGAAAACGTGGTGAGGTGTTTATGCAACAGGTAAAAAATAGATTAGGGGTTGTATTTTTTCCTGCCTTTGATTGGGCAATTTCACCAACACATCCAGAAAGACAGGAAAGACTACTATATACAATGGATCAATTAAAAGAAGAAGGGGTATTTGATATCCCTGGAATCAGGGAATATAAACCAGAAATAGCAACAATCAAAGATATTGAGAGGATACACTTTTGTTTTCCAGATGTTGAGAGCAATATAACAGATTCCCATCTAATCTCAGCAGGTGGCTGTATTAAAGCCGGGAAATTGGTCATGGAGAAAAAGGAAGACAGGGCCTTTGCACTGGTTAGACCCCCAGGTCATCACTCTATGAAGGTTGTTCACGGAGGACGAGGATTTTGCAATATCAACATTGAGGCCATAATGGTTGAGTATTTGCGGGAGAAATACAATGTTAAAAAGGTTGCAATAGTAGATACAGATTGCCACCACGGGGATGGTACCCAGGATATATACTGGCACGATCCAGATACACTTTACATATCCATACACCAGGATGGCAGGACCCTGTATCCTGGTACAGGATTTGTTGGAGAAATGGGAGGTCCAAAGGCCAGGGGTAAAAACATAAATATTCCTCTTCCACCTAACACAAGTGATGAGGGTTTTTTGTATGCCATGGAAAACGTGGTAATCCCCATCCTAAAGGACTTTGATCCAGATATAGTGGTAAACTCTGCTGGACAGGACAATCATTTTACTGATCCAATAACCAACATGAATTTTTCTGCCCAGGGATATGCAAAACTAAGCGAGATGTTAAAACCAGACCTGGTGGTGTTAGAAGGTGGGTATTCAATTCAGGGTGCCCTACCCTATGTGAATTTGGGAATTGTCCTGGCCCTGGCTGGGCTGGATTATTCCCATGTAAAAGAGCCAGACTACGATCCAAAGAAATTTGAAATGGATAAGAGGACAATGGACTACATAAAAAGGATATGTGCAAACTCTTATAAAAACTATTTTTCCTCCCCTTCAACAGATATATCCCTGGAGAAGGATGGGAACTGGATAGTTAGAAATAAAGAGATATTCTATGATACTTCCTATATAGTTGAAAGACAGAGGGAATATGTACTAGATTGTGACAATTGCAGGGGGGTCTTAAAAATTGAGTCTAGCTCTACCAGGGTTAAAAATTGTCTGGCAATAGAAGCTCCAAGGGGTTGCTGTGAAAAATGTCTTAATATAGCCTATATGGAATATGAAAAGGCCAGAGAAAAAGGTTATTCCCATATTCAATTTATTGATAGAATAAATAAAAAAGTACTGAGATAAAAGGTTTAAGGGTATGATATCAGAAAAAGAAAGGGAATATCTGGTAGCTGTGGTTAACTCTATCCCAAGGGAGCTTGTTGTTATATCTCCTGAACTAAGAATAGTTGCTGCAAATGATTTTGCCAAGGATATATATGGGAAAGATATAGTTGGTAAAAAGTGCTATGAGGTCTATTATGGAATTGATACACCATGTTCCAAGTGTAAAATTATTCAGCTTCTAGATGGAGAAGAAAAAAAAGAACCAAAGTATAGGATCAGGAATTTTTATCTGGAAGAAGAAGTTACTTTATTTTCCTTAGTTGGTACAGATTGTGATCCTTGTATGGTAAAACTGGATTTTGATTTAGCGCAGATAGGAAATCTTGAGAAGAAGTTATATCTTTCAAATACATTTTTGCACAATTTAATATTAAGTGCAGTTGATGCTGTTATTGCTGCTGATACAATGGGACGGATATTTATTTTTAATGATGCTGCCTCAAAGATATTGGGATACAAAAGGAATGAGGCAATTAACACAGTTGATATTAGGGATTTGTATCCTGGTGATGGTGCAAGAGAGGTTATGAAGAAACTTCGCAGTAAGGAACATGGTGGTCCTGGCAAATTGAAATCATATAGGGTTGAGTTAGTTGCTAAAAACAGAGAACTCATTCCAGTTGAGCTAAATGCATCTATTATTTATGAAAATGGGGTGGAGGTTGCTACTATTGGATTTTTTAGGGATTTGAGGGAAACCTTAAAGATGGAGAGGGAGTTAGAAGAGACCAGGATGCAACTATACCAGTCTTCAAAAATGGCAGCTATTGGCAATTTGGCAGCTGGAGTTGCACATCAATTAAATAATCCTCTAAGTGGCATCATTTTATTTAGTGAACTGCTATTGGAAGAAGAATTAGATGAGCATATAAAGGAGGATCTTAGAAGGATACTTGAAAATGCAAGGAGATGTAAAGATACAGTAAAAGAGCTTTTGGAATTTTCCCGGCATTCAGATAACAAGAGTTATTTTCTTAATATAAATAAGGCAATAGATAGAACCATATTTTTGCTAGAAAAACATCCTATATTTAAATCCATCCAAATTGTTCGGAGCTACACAGATGGTATTCCAGAAATAAAGGGAGATGTTCAACAGCTAAATCACGTTTTTATGAATATTATCTGGAATGCAGCTCAGGCAATGGAAGGTAAAGGAACCTTGACCATTAAGACCAGTTTTTTAAGAGATAAAAATATCCTGAAAATTTTATTTTGTGATACTGGTCCAGGGATTCCTGAAGATATTTTACCTTATATCTTTGATCCTTTCTTCTCAACCAAAAAACAGGGAGAAGGAGTTGGGCTTGGTCTTAGTATTGCCTACAGAATTATTAAATCACATGGGGGAAGGATATCTGCATACAATAAAGAAGGTGGTGGTGCGTGTTTTGAGATAGAGCTCCCTGTTTCACAGTAAAATAGAGGTGCATTATATGAAAATGGGATCAATTAAGATATTGGTTGTGGATGATGAAGAACATATAAGGATTGCCTTAAAGAGAATATTAAAAAGGCTTGAGGTTGAGATATATTTGGCAGAGTCTGGAGAAATTGCATTAAATATACTAAAGCATCAGCCAGTAGATCTGGTGCTTTTAGATTTAAAGATGCCTGGAATAGATGGCATGGATGTATTAAAGACCATAAAACAAGAATATTCAGATGTTATGGTAATTGTAATTACAGGTTTTGCCACATTAGAGACAGCTGTTGAATCAATGAAGCAGGGGGCATATGACTTTATTCCCAAGCCCTTTGACAAAGATCATATCTTGCTTGTTGTTAAAAGGGCTATTGATAATATCAAATTAAAGAGAGAAAAAGAGAGGTTAGATAGGGAGAGACAGGATGCACTTCTTGATTTGATTACAGAAAAAAGTAGATTGAAGACAATATTGGAGGTGCTCCCAAATGGTGTGTTAGTTACAAATAATAATATGGAAGTGGTACTTATAAATCCCACAGTAAGAGAACATTTTGATATTGCAAATAATATAGAACTTGGAAAAGATATATCTTTTTATATAAAAGATTCCAAAATAATAGATTTTATTATCACAGAGGACCAGGGATCAAAGGAATTTAAAATTTCAGATGATTTGTATCTTTTGGTAAAAAAAAATAATATCTTGACAAAGAGTGCTAAATTACTTGGACATGTAATAATTTCAGTTGATATAACTCCATTAAAAAAATTAGATCAATTAAAATCTGAGTTTGTTGCCAGGGTATCACATGAATTAAGGGGGAGTCTTTCAACTATCCACGAGCAGATAGCTCTTGTTCTGCAGGATTTAATAGAAGATCCAGGACTTAGCACAGATAAAAAGATATTGGAAAAGGCAAAACAGCGTACAAGAGGACTTACTGAGCTCATTGAAAAACTTTTGGACCTATCCAGGATAGAATCTGGAAAGGTCTATGTGGACATAAAAGATGTTAATGTGGAGGAGTTTTTAAAGGAGAGGTTTGAGGATTGGAAGGATCAGACAGAGATAAAAAAACAAAAAATAGTATTAAACCTGGGGGTGGGGGAAGATTTTACGGTAAAGGTAGACCCTAGGGCACTGGGTATAATGTTTAATAATCTGGTAAATAATGCCATCAAATATACCCCTGAGGGTGGTGAAATTTTTATTTCAACTTCTAAAAAGGGGAACATTGGGTTAATATCAGTAAAGGATACTGGAATAGGGATACCAAAACAAGAACAAGACAAAATATTTAATAGATTTTATAGGGTAAAAGAGGACTCTACAAAGGACATACCTGGCACTGGACTTGGGCTTGCCATGGTAAAGGGGATAGTGGATGATCTTGGGGGCGATATTCAGGTTATAAGTGAAGAGGGTATGGGAACTACCTTTGTGGTCAAAATTCCCCTTGCGTGATTTTAGCTCAACTTTATCAAAAGTAAAAAGAGACGCCCACCTTGGGCGTCTCTTTTTACTAACCCTTTGATATTATCTCCATAACACTCTGCAGTACTTTTTCAGTGCAATCAGGACCTTTGGGCACGTAGTCTTCTGCTTCCATACCCATTATATCATATTGAGTATATGTGGTTTCTCCTATATGCTCTGCTACTGCTGTTAACATTATTATGGGGAGGTCCTTGTAGTTGGGGTCTGATTTTAACTCCTTACAAACATCTAATCCCGACTTTTTAGGCATCATAACATCTAGTATCAGTATATCAGGTGTATTTTGTTTGACCTTTTTGAGTCCCTCTTCTCCGTCATGTGCCATATCCACAGAAAAACCCTTTTTTTCCAATTTTGATTTAAGTATCTCACAAAAGTCTTGATCATCATCCACTAATATAATTTTTCCCCCCATACTTGCTCCTTTTGTTTTAGGACATATTTTATTTAATTAGCCATCTTTTTACATATTCCCCTTAATTTTAAGGCAAGTTCCATTGGCATATTGGAGGCTATATTAATAAGCTCTACCTTGGCTGGATCAATCCCTATATTTGATAAGGAGTTTTTTAAGTGTTCAACTCTGTAGCTAGCAAAGATATTTCCTTTTTCAGATTTACAGTTGTCAATATGACACGCCCCTATTATAACCCCATCTGCCCCCTTTACCAGGGCCTCTAACACATAATCTACATCTATTTTACCTGCACATGGAACCTTAATTGCTACAAAACTTTCTGGAATCTCCAGTCCCAATTTTTTTGCACCTTCAACTGCCTCAAATGCTGAATTTTTACAGCAAAAAGCAACTATAACTGGGTTATCTTTTTTAGATTTTAATATGTTATTTAGCTCAGTTTTTATTTTATCGTCAGAGTATTCCTTTATCTGAATGGCATTCATTGGGCATTCAGCTGTACATATACCACAACCTTCGCAAACTAAGGAAGATATTCCAATTCTATCCACATTCCAGTATATTGCCCCGTGGGGACATACCCTATAACAAGTGAGACACCTTACGCATTTTTCGTGGTCAACTTCAATTGTTTCTTCTACTTTTAGTTTTCCTCCACCCTTTAGGAGGCTATGGATTCCACACCCAACATCAATGGCATCAACTAAAGTATATGGAAAAGGTTTTATGGATGATGCAGATCCTCCTACAAATATGCCTTTTCTGTTGGTATAAACAGGTATCCTCCTCACATTATTAGTCTGTAAAAAGCCAGTTGAGTCAGTATGGATTCTAAGTAGATTAGCTATCTCCTTGTTCTTTTCATTGGGAACTATCCTATCTTCCAGGATAACATAATCAGCTATGATTTCAATATCTTTTTTAATTATTGAATCATGACAAATTACAGCTAGTTTATCCCCTTCTACATTTACTTCAGGATTGTTAGGAGACTTTATAATCAAAACCCCATTTTCTTTTGCATGAAGAATAAGTTTTTCAAGCCCAGGAGATGCTGTTTTTACATTTTTTACAATAAGATATACCTTTGAACCCAATTTATTAAGCTCTATTGCATTCAAGACAATATTTTTAAAGCTCACAGGATTGCTTTCTTCCTGAAAGGTTGTGAGAAATATTGCTGTTTTATTTGAAAATTTATCCTCAGATACATTATCTTGGAGTTTTGATATAGAAACTACATTATCACTTGGTTCTAGTTTATATTCGTCAAATATAGGCAAGCATCCATAGGGAGTTGCAACTACAATTGCTCCAAAATTTTTTTTCTCTATCTTTCCATTTGAACTTAAATATACTTTAAAGTCTCCGTAAAACCCATCTACCTTAGATAGCTCTATATCCTTTAAAAGGGTGGTGTTGGGGTCGTTTTTTAATTCTTCTAATGTCTGTGCGTAGTAGTTATCAGCTTCATTTTTATAACAAGGATCTGGTTCAAAATCCTGTTCCATGCCCAGGATGGTTACTGAATATCCCTGTTTTCTTATTTTTTGGGCAGCTGCAATCCCTGCTACCCCCCCACCTATTATAAGGACCTCTGGATTTATATTTATTTCAATCACTTTTTTCCTCCTAAATAAGTCAGGGTTTCACAAGCTGCACCCTTTGCATGTGATATGGTGTTTAAGATGTCTTTTGGACCTGTGGTGGTTCCAGCCAGGAATATTCCTTCCTTGGATGTAATACATGGTCTAAGGGGATCAAACTCCTTAAAAAATTTATCTTCATCTAGCTCAACATCTAAAATATCAGACAATTGTTTGTTGTCTTCATTTGGTCTTATTCCCACAGATAGTACCACTAATTCAAATTCCTCTAATTTTCTATTGCCTTCAATGTCGTCCACATATGCCACATTTACTTTGCTGCCTTTACCAGGAAATATATCAACTGGGGTTGCAGTTACTAATTTTACCTCTGATTTTATTTGTTCTAAAAATTGGGAATACTCCTTACCCACATTTTGAATATCAATGAAAAATACCCAAATTTCTGTGTCAGGATATTTGTGTTTGATCATTGAAGCCATCCTGAGTGCATAGGGACAACACACTTCAGAACACCAAACACTGTTATAGCTTTTGCTTCTACTTCCAACACATTGAATAAAGGCCATTTTTTTTGCCCTCTGGTTGTCCGAAGGTCTAATGGGACTGTATTTTTCTTTCAAGGTATTTTCCAATTCTAGAGCAGTTATTACATTTTCCCACATTTTATATCCATAGGCCACCTTGGCTGTTGGATCAAAGGGGGTAAAGCCAGTAGCAATGATTATGGCATCTACATCTACTTCTCCCTCATATCCAAGTTCCTCTATTTTTACTGCATCCTCTTCACCTTTTATATCTCCAACAATTACCTTGTAAGGGGAGTTGTATTTTGAAAACCCTTGAAGAATTTTATTTTCTTCAGGTTCAGGGTTTGATTTTTTTAATTTTACCTTAAAATTTCCATTTTTTGTAATTTTATCAAGCTCAGTTCTAAGGCGTATATTAATATTGGGATCATTAATAACATCCCTAAGTGTCTCTTCTACCATACAAGCACCACATTGTTGGCACCTATCAGTGGCCTTACAGGTAAAACCAATGGATTTTCCACCTAAAAAACATGTTTTTTCCACTAGTTCTACCTGGATATTGTTTTTGGAGAGTTCAAGTGCGGCACTCAGACCCGCAATCCCTCCTCCCAGGACCATGACTTTTTTATTCATATGGATTCTCCTCTTTGTTTTTTAGACCTCAGGCCTAGGAAGTAGTCCTGCCCTCTCGGCAATTTCAGGGACCCTATGCTCCCATTCTATTGCCATTAGATGGACCCCTGCAACTCCTTTAAGTTCTTTAAATTCTTCTATTTGTTCACAGGCTATTTTTATACCCTCTTCAGCGGCCTTTTCTTTACCAGCACTTTTAAGGCGTTTGATCAATTCCTCAGGAACATCCATGCCCGGCACCTTATTTTGCATATACCTGGCCATGCCCACGCTTTTCAATGGAGTGATGCCCGCAAGAATAAATACTTTTTCTGTTAGTCCCATGTCATTGGCCCTTTTTAGCCACTCTTTAAACCTTTCCATATTGTATATGCACTGGGTTTGAATAAAGTCCACTCCAGCTTTGACTTTTTTGGCAAGCCTATATACCCTCCAATTGTACGGTTCGGCAAATGGGTTAGCAGCAGCACCAATAAACATCTTTTTAGGTGGTACATCTATATCATCACCGCCTTGAAATTTTCCTTCATCCCTCATTTTTTTTACCATGGATATAAGTTGCATGGAGTCTAAGTCGTAGACCCCTTTGGCCTGTGGATGGTCACCAAATTTTTGGTGGTCTCCAGATAAACAGAGCATGGTGCGGATGCCCATTGCATAACCACCCAATATATCGGCTTGCATTGCCAACCTATTTCTGTCCCTACACACCATTTGGTATACTGGTTCAAGTCCCTCTTCGAGACAGAGCAAAGAGGTAACTAAACTGGACATCCTCACAATTGCAGTCTGATTGTCAGTTATATTTACAGCATCTACGTATCCCTTTAAATATGAAATCTTTTTTTTGACCTTTTCTACATTTGCACCCCTAGGAGGTCCTAGCTCCGCAGTAAAAGAAAAATGTCCTTCCTTTAGCACCCGTTCCAATTTGCTGCTTTCTTCAATGTCTCTTTTATACATTTACATACCCCCTCTCTATTTTGAAGTCTTGTATAAATTTTCATATCCTGGTTGAATAACAGTCCTGGGTCTCTGATTTTCCCAATTATTGGCAGGCACTACGTCCATTATTTGATCAAGCCTTCCTTGTTTTTCCAACCTTTCATAAATCAAATACCATGCACAGGGCTGTTCTTCATCAATTTCACATTTTCCTTTGTTGGTACCACCACATGGTCCATTGAATAAGCTCTTGGCACACATGGTCACAGGACATATTCCTCCAGTAATGCCCAACATGCAATTTCCACAGCCACGACACCTCTCTTCATACCATCCAACAGCTCTATTTAAACCCATAAATGTGGTATTTAATGCTGGAAATACTGGTTTTTCTGGGTATACTTCTGATAGAAATTGGACTCCTACCCCACAGGCCATGGACAAAAAAGCATCATATTGACCCGCAACATCAGCAAGTTGATCCAGAAATTCTTTGTCACATTGACGTTCTAATGTAACCCCCTCAAAGGAGATCTTATCCCCCATGGACAGAGACAATTCGTTTTTTAGCACTTCCACCTCCTTTTCACCACCAGCTAGACACACTGCCACGCATGTGCCACATCCCACGATCAAAATCTTCTTATACGGAGAAATCATGGCCTTGATTTCTTCCAAAGGTTTTCTTGTTCCAACTATCATTTTTACCCTCCTGGTTTATAAGTAATAAAAAAACAGTATTTATTATTAAAAACGAATAAAATAAACTCCATTTACATCTTTATTTAATGTTTGTAAAATTTTATTTAAAATTAATTAATTATAAAAATTTGGGGGTATTGTAATGGAGTTGAAAAAATAATGTCAACTAAATTAATCAAAAAAAATTAAATAGCAGCTTGTAACTAGTGGATAGGTTTTTCAATCTACCCCGTGTATAGATTTGATTTTAGCCTTGTTAAACCACATCTATCAAAGCTTGGGTTAAAGACCATGTGTAATTTCCTTTTTTAGGAAATTGACTTTTTCCCAGTCCCTTATATAGTAGGAACTCAATTTTAGAAATAAGGGGTGAATCATATGAAAATAGCAGTGGCAGGAAAAGGTGGAGTGGGCAAGACCACAATAGCTGCATGGCTTGGGGATTATTTAAACAGACAAAAAAAGCAGGTATGGCTAATAGATGCTGATACTGCAATATCGCTGGGACCGGCACTTGGCCTGTCTTTGGATGAGGTCCCAACACCGCTTGTTAATAATAAAAAATTGATTCAGGAAAGGGTGGGAACGGGAATTTATATTAATTTAAATCCAGATGTAGAAGACCTTCCCCAGAAGTTGGCTAAGGATGTGAGGGGAATGAAGCTTCTTGTTATGGGCACCATATCAGGGGCAGGTGCTGGATGTGGTTGTGCCCCAAACGCCCTTTTAAAGGCCCTTTTGGCATACATGATCCTTAGGGGTTCCCAGTGGATGATAGTGGACTTAGAGGCAGGTGTTGAACATTTAGGCAGAGGCACCATTTCAAGTGTGGATGGTCTTGTAGTTGTCAGTGAACCAAGTATTAGGGGGCTACAGACTGCATCAAATATATCTAGGCTTGCAAAGGACCTTGGTCTTAAAAAACAGGTCCTGGTGTTAAACAGGGCAGACGAAGATTTTAAGCTGCCAGAAAATATACCCTTGCCACCCCTTGTTGCAAAAATACCTTATCTCGATTCTCTGGCTGAGCGCCAGAAGACCACCTCCAGTGTGTTGGACCTTCCAGAAATAGATGCAATAGATAAGATATGTAAAAAGATAATTGATGAAATAAAAAAATAAGGAGAATTAACTCATGGCATATACAATAGCGTTTTCAGGAAAAGGTGGAGTTGGAAAGACCACTTTGTGTGGACTATTGATAAGGTATATGATTGAGACAGAAAAATATCCAATTTTAGTAGTGGACGCTGATTCAAATTACAATTTAAATGAGGTGTTGGGGGTGGAAGTGGAGACCACTCTGGGAGATATTAGGGAACAGATGAAGAGGGGGGAGGTGCCTGTTGGTATGACCAAGGACAGATTTATGGATACCAAGTTGGAAGAGTCCATTATTGAAACAGACAAGTTTGACCTGGTTGTCATGGGCAGGCCAGAAGGACAGGGTTGTTATTGTGCAGCAAATACCCTGCTTACAAACTTTTTGACCAGACTGGCTGGAAACTACGACTATATTGTTATAGACAACGAAGCAGGGATGGAACATATAAGCAGGCTAACCACAAAGGATGTGGATGGACTTGTGGTGGTGTCTGATACATCAAAAAGGGGTCTTCAAGCAGCAAAGAGGATAAATGAGCTTGCAAGATCCTTAAATGTAGTAATAGGCAGGGGATATCTTGTATTAAATAATGTGGAAGGACAACTTAGTGATGCTGTAAAAAAATATATTGATGATATGGGAATGGAGTTTTTAGGATGTGTTATGAAGGATCCAAAGATCCAGGAGTATGATATGCTTGGAAAGCCTACCTTTGAGATCCCTGAAGACTCAATTGCCCTAAAAAGTGCATATGAAATATTTAAAAACATAATTTAGTATGTATAACCCAAGATTATACATATATTATTTAAATGGACGATTCTCAAGGGAGCTTGATTGTGAAAGTTATATTGGATGCTGGATAGAAGAAGGCGATAGTTTTTTATTTTTTTTAGAAAAACAAGATAAATTGGTGTCTAGTATAGTAGAAGATGAAAAAAATTTGTCTTTAAAAGATAAGTTTGAAATGGAGTATATAGAGTGGTTGGGAGGTGAAATAGATACATTTGATGTTGGTGATGTAAGGATAATCCCTATATGGAACAGACCATCTAAATTGAATAATAGAGATATATTACTAGACCCTTCAGTTGTATTTGGGGCAGGAAACCATGAAACAACCTATAATAGTCTTCTGGCCATAGATTGGTTATTTAAAAATAATACCATTGAGAGCGTTTTGGATCTTGGATGTGGAACAGGTATTTTGTCCCTTTTTTGCGTAAAATTAGGGGCAAAAATAGCCCTTTCTGTTGATTTAAATCCCTTGGCAGTGAGGACAACCAGAAAAAATATTTTACTTAATAACATGAACAAAAAAATACTACCCATATGGGGTAGGGCCCAGGATTTTGTCCAAATTAAAAGTAATCTTTTGGTTGCCAATATACACTTTGATGTGTTATCAGATATCCTGACTGAGATAAAAGTAAATAATTTTAATTGGTTAATTCTATCTGGTATGTTCCCATCCAAGGTAGAGGAGATCAACTCCCTCCTTTGGGATAAGGGATTTAAGATACATAAGATTTTTGGTGGAAATACCAACTGGCCTACCATTGTGGGAGGACACAATATATGAGCCATATAAATTCATGGGTAGTGGATATTGATTTGCCAAAACCCACCCTCCAGGACAACACCTCTGACTGGGATAGATTAAATAGAGTAATCAAGGAAAAGACCGGTGTGCCAAGGTGTCTTGCAGACTTGACCTTTTTAAAGGGGCTTCCTTCTGTTTTAAGGGATGGGGATTTTTCTGTTAAGTGTTCCATCTTTAGGGACAGGTGCGCACACTATTTAACTGGTATAAAGGCCAGGCCAGGCAAAAGTTTTTTAGGGGTGGCAGTGGATCTTGGTACCACAAGGTATGTTGTATCTATATTGGATCTTGAGTCAAAAAAAGAGTTAATACAGGGGAATTATTTAAATCCCCAGGCAAAGATTGGTCCTGATATCCTGACCAGGATTCACTATGCAGAAAATTTAAAGGGAAGGGAAGATCTCAGGGAATTAATTGTAAGGGATTTAGATAACAATATAAAAATCTTGTGTAAACAAGCAGGTGCAGACCCAAAAGACATAGTAAATATAGCAATTGCTGGTAATACGGCAATGACCCATCTTTTTTTGGGGATAGTACCGAACTGGATTATAAGGGAGCCCTATATCCCACCGCTAAATAGACTGGATCTATTTTCAGCAAGAGAGATTGGGCTGGATGTGGCTTCAGGGGCAAAGGTGTTTTTGTTTCCAAATATTGGGAGTTATTTTGGAGGAGACTTACTTGCTGGACTTCTTGAGTGTGGGATCCACAGACAGGAGGAGATATCTCTTTTTGTGGATGTTGGAACAAATGCTGAGGTAATTTTGGGAAATTGTGATTGGCTCGTTGCGTGTGCTGGTGCTGCTGGACCAGCCTTAGAAGGTGGAGTGAGCAAGATAGGAAAACAGGCAGCCCCTGGTGTTATTGACAGGGTAAGGTTTGATCCGGTTAAAAGAAAATTTGAATACACAACCATTGAAAACAGACCTCCTGTTGGGATCTGTGGATCAGGAATGATAGATCTGGCAGCTGAATTATTTTTAAATGGCCTGCTAGATATCAGGGGGAAATTTGTAAAGGACAGAATCCCTGAGCTTTTTGTTGAAAGGGATGAGATCCTTTATTTGAAGTTGGTGGATGCAAAGGAGTCTGCAATTGGAGAGGACTTACTCATTTCCCAGCCTGAGATAGACAGTTTAATTAGATCAAAGGCAGCAATGTACACAATATTGGAGACATTGGCTGAGACTGTGGGGATAAGCCTTTCTCAAATATCAAAATTCTATGTTGGAGGTACCTTTGGAAATTTTATTAATCCAAGGTCTGCAATTACAATTGGTATGCTCCCTGATCTCCCAATAGACAGGTTTGTTCCCCTTGGAAATACGTCTTTAAAGGGCTCCCAGAAATTGCTTACAGAGCCCAGATCCTTTGATGAAGTATTTATGTTAGAGGAAAAGATAACGTACATTGAACTCAATGTTAACCAGGAATTTATGAATAAATTTAGTGGAGCAAAATTTTTGCCCCATACTGATCTCTCAAAATTTCCTTCAGTGAAATTTAGTGTAAAGAAATAAAAATTTTTTCCAAAAACAGGGTATTCCCTGTTATGGCTTTCAAGGAGGTGGACATGCCAAAGGTAAAATTTTTACCCCATGGACGAGAAATAGAAGTGGATGTTGGAACACCTGTAATCAGGGCTGCGTTACTTGCAGGGGTTCACATTAATGCATCTTGCGGTGGTAACGGGGTTTGTGGAAAGTGTAGGGTCAAGCTTGAAAAGGGAAGTGTTAAGGGTGGTATTAGTGAGAAGCTCAGTAAAGAAGATATAGATGAAGGCTATCGACTTGCGTGTTTGTCTGAAGTAGTAGAAGATATTGAGGTAAGGGTACCAATTGAATCAGAGATAGATGAAAGTGTTTTAAATATCCAGGCATCTCCTAGAAGAAGGGCAAAAATAAAGCAGATAGACCTAATTGATTTTAAAGAAAAGGGAATGTTTTTGCCCCCTGTTGAAAAGCGTTATCTTGAGCTCCCTCCTCCAACCCATGAAGACAATTCAGCAGATGTGACAAGGCTTGTAAATTTTCTGAAATTGCAACATAACGAGCACAGATTGGAAGTTGATTTTTCAGTGATTAAAAAAATATCAAAGGTGCTCAGGGAAGCTGATTTTAAGGTAACTGCAACCCTGGCTCGGTCTGTTAGGGAAGATGGAAAGACCAGGATATTAAACGTCCAGCCCACAGATACCACAAACAGAAACTTTGCTATTGCAGTGGACATAGGCACAACCACTATCTATGGACAGGTGCTTGATTTAAATAATGGTGAGGTACTTGCAGAGTATGGTGATTTCAACTCCCAGATGAGTTATGGGGAAGATGTTATTAACAGGATTGTTTATGCTGAAAAGGGAAATGGTCTGGAAGAATTAAATCAGGCAGTTTTAAAGACAATTAATAAGGTTATAGGAAAGATAATGAAAAAGGCAGGGGTGAGTGATGATGAGATTTCTACAATTACCCTTGCTGGAAATACCACAATGACACATCTGTTTTTAAAATTAGACCCCAGGTATATTAGGCGTGCTCCATATGTTCCAACCTGCACACTATATCCTCCTCTAAATGCAAAAGAGCTTGGATTAGATGTTGGTGAACATGTACTTGCCCTTTTATACCCTTCGGTATCCAGCTATGTTGGAGGGGATATTGTTGCTGGGATTATGGGTTCTCTAGTGTATAAGGAACCTGAACTTACCCTGTATGTGGATATTGGTACCAATGCTGAGATAGTTATAGGAAATAAAGACTGGATGGCGTGTGCTGCGTGTTCTGCAGGACCTGCTTTTGAAGGTGGAGGCATGAAATTTGGTGTGAGGGCAGAAAAAGGGGCTATTGAAGATTTTTCAATAGATCCTGTTACCCTGGAGCCAATGGTCTTTACAATTGGGAATGCAAAGCCAATTGGCATTTGCGGGTCAGGACTTATTACAACTGTTGCTACCTTGTTTGAAGTGGGGGTTATTGATAATAGGGGAAAATTTAATAGAGACCTTGATACTCCAAGGATCAGAGAGAAGGATGGTATATGGGAATATGTACTTTGTTGGGCAGAGGAGAGCGGAATTGATAGGGATATAAGCCTTCAAGAGCCAGATATTGATAATTTAATCCGGGCAAAAGGGGCAATTTATAGTGGTTGCATGACATTACTTAAGGAGGTTGGGCTTTCAATATCGGATCTGGATAGAATTATCATTGCCGGTGGCTTTGGGAGCTATATTGATTTAGAAAAGGCCATTACAATAGGTCTTTTGCCTGAGATGGATACAGATAAGATATCTTATCTTGGCAATGGATCCTTGTTAGGTGCCAAAATGAGTTCTCTAAATAACCAGATCAGAAGGGATGTGGTAGAGGTGGTTAAAAAAATGACCAATTTTGAACTGTCAGAGACACCTTCTTATATGGACAATTATGTGGCATCGTTGTTTTTGCCACATACAGATATAAATTTGTTTCCAAGAGTGAATGAACGTATAAAAGAAACCAGGAGAATCCTTGGGCAAGTGAGAAAAAAATAAAATTATTGTAAGTCTGCTCTGGTTATATATTGACAATTAGAAGATTTAAAGCTAATCCCATATCAAAAAACTGCGATAAAGGGGTTTTAAATCAAGTTAGAATTTTTTTTGTTAATATTTTCAAAAGTGAAGGAGTGCTTATGGGCTTTGAGATCATTAAAGAAAATTACTCAGGAGCGATCAAGGAAGTCACCATTGGGACTGGTGACAAGGCCCTGAAATTGGGGGGACAGACATGTCTGCCCTTTTATACCTTTGAGGGAGACATGCCAAACAAACCCAAGATTGCAATGGAAGTTTGGGATATGGAACCCCCAGAGTGGCCTGATGCAGCAAAGGAGCCATTTAAGGATTGTTTAAATGATCCAGCAAAGTGGGCCAAGAAGTGTGTTGAAGAGTATGGTGCAGATGCCATTGCCCTGCTCCTTAGGTCCATTGACCCCAATGACAAAAATGCGCCGGCTGAAGAGGCAGTTGCCACAGTCAAGAGTGTTTTGGATGCTGTGGATGTGCCAGTGATTGTATGGGGCTGTGCCAATGTGGAAAAGGATGCAGAGGTATTGAAGAAAATAGCAGAAGAGTGCGATGGGAAAAATTTAGCAATTGGCCCAATTGAAGATGCAAATCACAAACAGATCGGCGCTGCTGTAATGGGATTTGGTCATACCGCCATTGCCTCCTCTCCAATTGACATCAACCTTGCAAAACAGATCAATATCCTGCTTGAGAATTTGGGATTACCTCTAGATAGAATGGTAATTGACCCCACAACAGGCGGTCTTGGTTATGGACTTGAGTATTCATATTCAGTAATGGAGAGGATTATGCTCGCCGCCATGACCTTTGGCGACGACAAGTTGCAGCTTCCCATAGTAAATAACCTTTCCTTTGAGGTCTGGAAGTGTAAAGAGGCAAAGGAGACAGTGGATAGCGCTCCCCTTTTAGGTGATCCAGAGAGAAGGGGAATTTTAATGGAGAGCGTTGCAGCAGTTTGTTATTTAATTTCAGGCTCTTCTCTCCTTATTTTACGTCATCCTGAAACTGTAAAATTGGTGCGCGCATATATTGATTTAATGATAGACGGTGGAATGGCAACTGATGTTGCTCCAATAAATAAATTGCTACCAGAGGTAAGTGTTGATTATGCATCACTTGCACCAGAGCCAGATCTAAAGATCGAGGAAGAGAAAAAGGCAGCAGCACCTGCTGCAAAGAAAGAGGCAGCACCACCAAAGAAGGAAGAGAAAAAAGAGCCTGAGAAGAAGGTTGAGGAAAAGAAAGTAGAGGCCAAGGTTGAAGAAAAGAAGGTAGAAGAAAAGAAAGAAGAAAAAGTACCTGAAGAAAAGGTAGCGGCTGCAGCTCCAGTTGCTGGCGTTGCCATTGATGAGGCAAAATTAGCAGCAATGATCAAAGAGGGTGTAAAGGCCGTATTAGAAGAGCTTGAGATCTCCAAGAAAGAGAAGGAAGCCCCTAAAGAGGATAAGGCCAAGAAATTGGCAGAAGAAAAGGCCAAGGCTGAAGAGGCCAAGAAGAAGGAAGAAGAGGAATTTAAGAAGAAACTTGAGCAGGACATTGAGGCCGTAAGAAAGAAATATGAAGAGCTCAAAAAAGGAAGAGAAGAGGAAGAAAAACAAATCTTTCCAGAAAATGTACCTCAAAGTGGTCCAGAAAGACAGCTTTTTGAGTTAAAATTGATCCATAAAAGGGCAGCGTAAATAAAAAAATATAAAAGGAGAGGAATATGTCCAAATTAGTGGCATTTGCAGTTATACAGGGTGCATATAACATAGTATCAAAGGTGGAAGGACGCTATAAAAGGGTCCTTGAAGGTTATGAGGCATCCACAAAGGTTGGATTTCCAAATACAGCATATTATCTACCTGTTATCTATTCCTTAACAGGTCACAAGGTGGAGACTTTAGAAGATATGAAGAAGCCACTTGAATATGCTAGGCAGCTTCTTCCTCCACATATTAAAGGTCATCACCATGTACCTTATCTTGGACCCCTACTAGATGCAGGTATGGCTGCAATATTTGCCTTTGAGATAGATGAGGCTTTAAATTATCTTGAAAAGCCAGATTTTTACCTCCATTCTGAGGAAATAGATGAAGAAAATGGAAAGATCTGGTTAGGTGCAGCTGATGATATTATTTTCAGGAAAAGGGGTGTTGAGTTTGTTGATGGTTCAGCTCCTGGTTTTGCAGCAATAGTTGGCGCTGCTCCAACTCCAGAAATTGCCAAGATGATTGTTGAAGATTACCAGCAGAAAAACCTCTACATATTCCTGGCAGCTAATCAAAATGGAACCACAGTAGCTGAGCAACTTTTAGAGGCTGGGGTACAGATTGGCTGGAATACTCGTATTGTTCCATATGGTCCAGAGATTTCATCAGCAGTATTTGCACTTGGTTTTGCCAATAGGGTAGCAATGGCCTTTGGTGGTGTACAGCCTGGTGACTATAAAAAGATTTTGCTCTACAACAAAAACCGTGTATTTGCATTTGTCAATGCACTTGGCGATGTAAATGCTGAGTGGGCTGCAGCAGCTGGCGGTGCCATTAACTGGGGATTCCCAACAATAGCTGATACAGATATTCCTCAGGTACTACCTTATGGTGTATGTACTTATGAACACGTTGTATCCAATGTGCCCCATGATGAGATTGTTCAGAAGTCAATTGAGGTTAGAGGTCTTAAAGTACAGGTAACCAAGATTGATATCCCATGTGCATTTGGTCCTGCATATGAAGGTGAAAGGGTAAGAAAAGGCGATTTGTTCTGTCAGATGGGTGGTGGTAAGACCCAGTGTACCGAGCTTGTTCAAATGGCCAATATGAATGAAATTGAAGATGGTAAAGTAGAAGTTATTGGTAAGGATATTCCAGATCTAAAAGAGGGAGATGTTCTACCCCTTGGAATTTATGTACAGGTTGCTGGTAGGGAATTTCAGGAAGACTTTGAGCCAATTTTAGAAAGACAGATCCATCACCTTGTTAACTACATCCAGGGCGTAATGCACATTGGTCAGAGAGATATTTCCTGGGTAAGGGTTTCCAAGGCTGCAGTTGAAAAGGGATTTACCCTAAAGGATATAGGTGTTGTACTTCACGCAAAATTACACCAGGACTTTGGAAAGATCTTAGATAAGGTTCAGGTCACTTTGTATACAAACAAAGACGACGTAGATGAACTCACAAAGAAGGCAAGGGCTGCCTATAAATATCGTGACGAGCGTGTTGAAAACATGAGGGATGAGGACGTTGAGATTTACTACTCCTGTACCCTTTGTCAGTCCTTTGCCCCAAGCCACGTATGTACAGTATCTCCTGAGAGGACAGGTCTTTGTGGTGCATATAACTGGATGGATTGTAGGGCATCTTATGAAATCAATCCAACTGGTCCTAACCAGCCAATCGAGAAAGGTGAATGTTTAGATCCCTGGAAAGGTGAATGGAAAGGAGTTAATGATTTTGTACACAAGGCATCAAAGGGCGGTATATCCTCCTACACATTTTATTCAATATTAGACAGACCAATGACCACTTGTGGTTGCTGTGAATGTATTGCAGCAGTCTTACCACAGTGTAATGGTGTTATGACAGTAAATAGGGAATATCAGGGTGAGACACCATGTGGTATGACCTTTACAACCCTGGCAGGAACAATTGGTGGTGGTGCCCAGACTCCAGGATTTGTGGGGCATTCCAAATTCAACATCACCCAGAGAAAGTTTTTGCGCGGTGATGGTCCCAAGGACCAAGAGCATGGTGGTCTTTTAAGGCTTGTATGGATGCCAAAGATGCTAAAGGAAGAGCTCAAAGAAAGGCTCATTAAGAGAGGAGAAGAGCTGGGTATTCCTGATTTAATTGACAGGATCGCAGACGAGACCGTTGGAACAACAGAAGAAGAGATTTTGCCATTCTTAAAAGAAAAGAAGCATCCAGCTCTGGAACTTGAGCCAATGGTTGCTGGTTAATAGGGAATATTAGGGGGCAAATTTGCCCCCTTGTTTTCTTTAAAGAACATAAAAGGGACTGTTTTATATAAAAGGAGAGTAATATGGGTCTAACAGGAATTCAAATATTTAAGATGCTTCCTGGCACAAACTGTAAGGAGTGTGGGGCAGCTACATGTCTTGCTTTTGCCATGAATCTGGCTGCTGGTAAGGCTGAATTGGATCAATGTCCATATGTGTCTGATGAGGCTAGGGAAAAATTGGCTGAGGCATCAGCACCTCCAGTGCGTCCAGTGGCCATTGGTAAAGGTGTTAGGGCTGTAAAAATCGGGGGTGAGACTGTAGAATATAGACACGAAAAGACATTTGTGGGACCAACAGCAATAGCTGCTTTGGTGAATTCTGATATTTCAGAGGATGAGTTAAAAGACAAATTAAAGGTATGGAATGCATTTCAATATGAAAGGGTTGGTCTGAATTTACGTCCTGAGTTAATTGCACTAAAAGATGTAAATGGCAATAAGGACGAATTTGCTGCCAAGGCCAAGTTGATAGCTGAAACATCTGAGTTTAATTTGATCTTAATGTCTGAAAACAAAGAGGTAATAGAAGCAGCATTAGGTGTTACAAAATTTAAGAGGCCTCTTATCTATGGTGTAACAAAGGACAATGTAGAGGATTTTGGAAATCTTGCTAAAGAAAATGGAGTACCAGTTGCTGTAAAGGCAGATTCTGTTGATGAGTTAATTCCATTGACAGAAAAATTGGCAGATATGGGTTTAAAGGATATTGTAATTGATTCAGGTGCAAGGGAACCAAAACAGGCATTTATAGATCAAGTGGCACTCAGGCGCGCAGCAGTAAGACAAAAGAATAGGGCAGTTGGATATCCAACTATTACTTTTCCATGCGATATGGCATCAAACCTGGATGTAGAGACCATACTTGCAGCAACATTTATTGCCAAATATGGCGGAATTGTAGTTTTATCGGATTTTCAACCAGAATCCCTGTTCCCACTCCTTCTAGAGAGGTTAAATATCTTTACAGATCCACAGAGGCCAATGACAGTAACTGAAGGTATCTATGAAATTGGTAAACCAGATGAGAACTCCCCAGTACTTGTTACATCTAACTTTGCCCTTACCTACTTTATTGTATCTGGTGAAGTGGAGGCATCAAAGGTACCCAGCTGGCTACTTATTAAAGATACAGAAGGTCTATCAGTTTTAACTGCTTGGGCTGCTGGTAAATTCTCTGGTGATGATGTTGGAATTTTTGTAAAGAAATCAGGGATTGAAGACAAGATAAAACACAAAGAACTCATTATCCCTGGTTATGCAGCTGCAATAGTTGGTGAGTTAGAGGAAGAGCTGCCTGATTGGAAGATAATAGTTGGGCCAAGAGAGGCTGCGCACCTGCCAGCCTTCTTAAAAGCAAGGCAGTAGCTTTGGTATAGTTTAAAGGGCAACCACAGTTTAAGGGTTGCCCTTTTTTGTAATGGAAACATAAATAGGTAAAGGGGATTTTGGTATGACAATGTTACTTTTTGGAGAAAGCTTAAATGTAATGGTAAAAAAGATTGGACGGGCTTTTAAGGAAAGGGATAAAAAGCCCATCCAGGAAGAGGCCCTTTTTCAAAAGGAAAAGGGAATGGATTATATTGACTTAAATATTGGTCCTGCAAAAAAGGATGGACCAGACCTAATGCAATGGGTTGTTGAAACTGTCCAGGAAGTGGTGGATTTACCTCTGCTCCTAGACACTACAAACATTGATGCTATTGAGGCTGGGCTAAAGGTATGTGATAAGCCCCCAATTATAAATTCAATTATGTGCAGACCTGAAAGATATGAGAAGATGCTTCCCCTTGCTGCTGAATATAATGCTGATTTTGTTGCCCTTATGTGGGGACCTGAAGGTCTTCCCAGGGATGAACACGAGAGAGTTGCACTTGCAGTGGAGCTCTTAACTGCAGCAAATGCAGCTGGTATCCCAAGTGAAAAGATCTGGGTTGACGGTGTTGTCACCCCTGTTAATGTTCAGCAAGATCATGCCATGAAGCTCGTTAAATTTTATGAGATGCTCTATGGAGAACTGGCTGAGATGTTCCCAGGTGTGAGATCCACATGTGGTCTCTCAAATGTATCCAATGGTGCACCTGATCACCTTCGTCCAATCTTGAACCAGACCTATGCTGTTATGCTTATGAAATATGGAATGCAGTCAATTATTACTGATCCAAAGGACGATGTATTAAATGCCATTGCTAAGGGTGAACGTCAGGATATAGTTGACGTGATCTACCAGACAATGGATGGAAATGAGCCAAAATTAGATGACCTACCAAAAGAGCTTCAGGATTACGTAAAAACAACAAATGTCCTCCTTGGAAAGACCTTGTATTCAGATTCCTGGTTAGAACTATAATTTTTTACCTTAAAAAGCACTTATGGCCCTGCCCTTAATTTTATTTTTAAGGGTAGGGTTTTTTTATATCTGGATTTTCTCAGAATATTTTAATAGCATCGGTCTTTCAAAGGGAGTTATATTTTATTTTTTAAAGGGAGATTTTTTATGCCTAGAATAGATGATTATAAAATGGCCAGGGAAAAGGCAGTATTAGAACTTAAGGACGAGAGTTTTAAATACCTTGCAAATAGAAGTGGTTTTAAAATAGTAGATGATAATAAAATGGAAATACCTTTTCTTGGAAGTGTTTATGAGCTTACCTACCCTGATTTTGTGTTTAAGGACAAAATAAAATCTGAAAAGGAAGTGCCTCTTACTGAACAAGTGCTCATTTTACACTATTTGCAGGGGAAAAAGCCCCTTGAGATATATGATGAGTGGATATCTTATAGGGAAATACCAGGGGCAAGCTTTTATTTTGGTCCTTTTACTGCCAGGGCAATAAATCCAATGGTAAAGGTCTTTGGACAGAATCTGGAACTCTTTGAGAAATGTTTTTCCATGCTGGGTGGAGAGAAGATAGATGATGGGGATATTGGATTTTTATATTATTTTTTTCCCTTTGTGCCTGTTAAATACATCTTATGGGAAGGGGATGAAGAATTTCCACCTTCTGGAAACATCCTGTTTGATGCAAGTATATCAAATATCCTTTCCCCAGAAGATGTGGCGTGGCTATCGGGCATGACTGTTTACAAATTAATTGGCATATCAAGAAGTATATAGATTAGGAGGAAAAGGTGATATGGATGTGAAAAAAGTTTATTACATTGAAGGTGATGGAATAGGTCCAGAGATATTTAGGGCAGCAAAACTGGTAATTGACAGGGCAGTTGATGTGGCATCTGGAGGGGAAAAGAAGATAGAGTGGATTGAAGTTTTGGCTGGAGAAAAGGCTTACAGGGAAACTGGCTCATACCTGCCTCATGAGACCCTTAAAATATTAAGAGAAGAAGCAGAAATAGCAATAAAGGGACCACTCACAACTCCAGTAGGTAAGGGCTTTAGAAGTCTTAATGTGACTTTAAGACAGACTTTTGATCTATATGCATGTATTAGACCTGTTAGGTATTTTAAAGGCCTTGAGACCCCTGTGAAGCATCCAGAACTAGTTGATATGGTGATTTTTAGAGAAAATACAGAGGATGTGTATGCTGGGATCGAATGGGAGGCCAGTAGCAGTGAGGCAAAGCGGCTAATTGAATTCATGAAAGATGAGTTAGGTGCAGATATTGATATAAGTGCTGCAATAGGGATTAAGCCCATTACTGAAAAAGGATCAAAAAGGCTTATTCGAAAGGCCATTAGATATGCCCTGGACAACAAGAGAAAAAGTGTTACCTTAATGCATAAGGGAAATATAATGAAATTTACAGAAGGGGCATTTTACAGGTGGGGTTATGAGGTGATGGAAGAGGATGAGTTTAAAGAATTTTGTGTAAGGGAAGGTGAGGAAGTAGAGGGTAAGATAGTAATAAAAGACAGGATAGCAGACAATATGTTTCAGCAGGTATTAACCAGGCCAGCAGAATACGACGTAATTGCAACTACAAATTTAAATGGTGACTATATATCTGATGCACTGGCAGCACAGGTAGGTGGACTTGGACTTGCTCCAGGTGCAAATATAGGCGATAAGTTGGCCCTATTTGAGCCAACCCATGGTTCAGTTCCCAAAAGGGCTGGAACAGATACAGCCAATCCTTGTAGTCTAATCCTATCAGGGGCAATGATGCTTGAATACATGGGATGGATAGATGCTTCCTCAAGGATCCAGAATGCAATTGAAAAGGCGATTTCAAAAAAAGAGGTGACCCAGGATCTGGCAAGACTCATGGATGGAGCAAAGGTTGTAGGCTGTCAGAGGTTCGGAGAAATTATAGCTGAAAATCTATAATTTAATATATTGGGCCAATTATATGAATTGGCCCAGTAAAAGCAAAATAGGTTTATGTTTATGGGGATAAAAGAAAAGATAAAATTTTCCCAGTATGAGAATACAGTTATAGATTTTGTAAATAGTGGTGGGGTTTTTTTGACATACACCAGGGACAATAATTTTATAAAGCTCCTCCACAGGATGGTCTTAAAGCACCTTGGTATTAAAAAGAGTTGTATAGCCACTTGTTATTCCAAGAAGGATCTTATTGCCAGGATTAATCTGGAACTTAAAACCCAAAATAGAGTGCTGTTGTTTTTGGAGAGGGTCTATGATGGGATTCAGACCACAAATTTGCTCAGTGTTATAAGAGAGACTTATAAAGACAAGGTGTTTGTTATAATGCTCACAACTGAGGTTGAAAAGGAAGTACTTATAAAATTTTATGAGCTGGGGGCAAATAATTTTATTACCAAGCCCTTTAGTATGAATACCTTGATAGAAAAGATAGCATTTACAGTAAAGCCCCAATCAAAGTTAGGGGAGATAATTGAAGAGGCAAAGGCCTATTTAAATAAAGGTAATTTGGACCTGGCCCTGAAAAAATGTGATGAAATTTTGAAGATCAAACCAAATAGTGCTGCAGCTTACATGATAAAAGGAGACATATATAAAAAAATGGGGAATATTGAAAAGGCAAAACAGTGTTATTTAAAGGCCCACACTGATTGGAAATTGTATTTAGACCCATTGAAGAGGCTTGTTGAAATAAGTAAAGACACAGGGGATAAAAAAGCCCTGTTAGAATATCTAAAAAAATTGGATAAACTCAGTCCATTAAATGTTGAAAGAAAGGTAGAAATTGGAACTGTTTCTGTGGAAATAGGCAATAAGGAAGAAGGTGAAAAATATTTAGACAGCGCAATAACCCTTGCTACAAAACAATTAAAGGAAGAAATTGGAAATTTAGCCATAAAAATAGCAGATAACCTTATGAACCTGGATTCATCCCTGGCTGAGAAATACTATAGAAAGGCACTGGATGTTAAAAAGACCCTTGATGCCAGTGATATAGAGACCTTTAATAGACTGGGCATATGTCTAAGGCAACAGAAGAAGCCAAAATTGGCAATAGAGGAATACAAAAAGGCACTTAAGTTGGATCCCTACAACGAGAGGATTATGTATAATATGTCCATGGCATATTTGGAAGCAGGTGAGGTTGAGAAAGCAAGGGATATACTAAATGTCCTTCTCAGGAGGAATCCTGATTTCGGCAGGGACAATGAGGTGGTCTTATATAACATGGGGATGATCTTTTATAAAGGAGGAGATAAAGATAGGGCCATAGAATTTTTTAAAAAGTCCCTTAGGACAAATCCAGATTATGACCTTCCCAAAAAGGTCTTGAAAAGAATTTTAAATACACAATAACTTTTTTAACCCAAGTTTATCATTTTGACAAACTTGGTTTAGAAATCTTTTTTTATCCTGGTTTTGAGCCATTTTAACAGATATGGTTCTTTGCCATGTGTTCTTGGTTTGTAAAATTTTTTGTCCTTTAATTCATCTGGCAGATATTGTTGTTTCACCCATGCCTCTTTGTATGCATGTGGATATTTGTATCCCTTGCCGTATCCAAATTTTTTATCAAGTCCAGTTGACGGATTTTTGAGGTGTAAGGGTACGTCTAATATGGACTTTTCTTTTATCAAGCCCTGTGCTTCAAGGTATGCCCTATATGATGAGTTGCTCTTAGGGGCAAGTGATAGGTAGATGGTGGTCTCAGACATGGGGATAAAACCCTCAGGCATTCCAATTAGTTCCACTGCCTGGTAGCAGGAAACAGCCAGGGTCAGGGCATATGGGTCAGCAAGTCCAATATCCTCTGCTGCAGATATAATAAGCCTCCTGCATATAAACCTGGGATCCTCGCCAGATTCAAGCATACAGGCAAGATAATATACAGCAGCATCTGGATCACTTCCTCTAATGGACTTAATGAGTGCAGATGCAAGATGATAGTGTAGATCTCCCTGTCTGTTTCCCATAATTACCCTTTTTGGTAAGACCTCTTCTATTTTTTCAACAGTTAAATCTGATGGATCCACGTCTTTTGCAAATTCCAATATATTTAAAAGGCTCCTTGCATCCCCCATGGATACATTGATTATATAGTCAATGACATCTTCAGGGAGAGAGATGGATAACTCTTCCATGCCCTTTTGGGCGATTGTTTTTAAGTCGTCTTTTTGTAGGGGATTTAGCTTTAATACATGAAGCCTTGATAAAAGTTGCCTGGTTATTGAAAAGGAAGGATTTTCAGTGGTTGTGGCAAATAGCCTTAATTTGCCCTTTTCAAGTATGGGTAAAAATACATCCTGCTGGGCCTTTGAAAACCTGTGGATTTCATCTAAGATGAGTATATCTGTGTCCTGGATGAGCTTTTTTATTTCAGATACCCCAGTTTCAGGACCACTTAGGTGCACAATATTTTTTGAGAAATTTTTCCCAATAATTTGGGCTAAAGTAGTCTTCCCACATCCTGGAGGCCCAAAAAACAAGATATTTGGAGGGAAGGTAGCCTTAAGTATAGTGGAAATACTTTTTATAAGGTGTTTTTGCCCAACAAAATCTTCCAGTTTTTCTGGTCTAAGGCGCTCATATAGGGGAGGAATGTGGTGTTCCTTCATTTTCAGTTACTCCTATGTTGTCACAGCTTCTTTTTATTATCACTACTCCCATACCCCGGAAATGTATGTGTTGCACCTTTTGCATCTTCCCTTATACATATTCAGCACCTCAGAGCTAAATCCAATCCTTCTAATTAAAGGCTCTCCACACCCTGGACAATAGGTGTTTTCCCTGTCATTTGCAGGTACATTTCCCAGGTATACGTATTTTAGACCAATTTCTTTGCCTATCTCATATCCCATCTCCAGTGTTAATATTGGTGTTATTGTACAGTTTAGGAGTCTGTAATCTGGGTGAAATCTGGATAAGTGCCATGGCACGTCATCTCCAAGGTCATTTATTATGAATCTGGCAATTTTTGTAAGTTCTTCCCTGGAGTCGTTTTTCCCTGGTATAACCAGAGTTGTTATCTCAACATGCCATCCATATTTTTTCATTTGAATGAGATTTTTTAGAACTGGCTTTAGTCTTCCATCACACAAATTTTTGTAAAAATCATCAGAAAATGATTTTAAGTCAATATTTGCACCATGGATTATTCCATTTAATCTTTCTAAACACCTAGAACTCATAAAGCCATTGGAAACAATTACATTTTTGAGATTTTTTTTAATGGCTATTTTTGCAGTGTCTTCTAAAAGTTCAAAGAATATAGTTGGCTCAGAGTATGTATAAGATATGGAGTCACACCCATAATTAATAGATGCCTGCACTATTATTTCAGGAGTAATCTTTTCTCCAACTATTTCGTTGTGTTTTTTGGGAAATTGAGACAATGAGTGATTTTGGCAAAATGTACAGGAAAAATTGCACCCAACAGTACCTAAAGAAAAGGTCTTTGTTCCTGGAAGGAAATGGTATAAAGGTTTTTTCTCTATGGGATCAATATTTAAGGCAGCAACCTTTTCATAAGCCAAGGTATATAGTTTATTTTTTTTATTTACCCTTACTCCACATTTCCCTGTTTCCCCTTCATTTAAGATGCAAAAGTGATTACATAGCTGACATTGTAATTTTTTACCGTCTATTTTTTCCCAGAGTCTGGCATCTATCATAACTCTAACTCCTGATATTTGATTAGACAAAATTTTATAAAAATTTCTGTGGGAAAACGTTTGAACGTTGTTTTTCGTAATCCGTTTCCCGGTTTACGCTTTACGTATCAACGTCTCCCAATCAAATGCAACAATATTCCCTTTCTTCTTGCTAAATTCTATTCCAATTTTTGGATTATTATACACAATCAATATGGTTTGTAAATAATAGCTAAAATGTTTGCAAGTCACTTTCTGTAAGGCGTGAGGCAATAAAGTGTGATTGGATTTGCTGTGTTTCATTTCTAAACTTCATGTTTTGGAGAAACGTTTCCCATTATTTTTGTCTTGTTTTCCATAAGTTAAATGCTTATGAATTTATTTTTGTAACTACTCATAAACAAAAAATTTAACTGAAACAATGTATCAGTAAAAAATCGTGGGCCTAAATACTCCCTTGAGATACTACTATAATTAATATATCCTCCCCATTCATGAGATGTGCAGTTGTGATACCTCCAATTGAGGATTTTTATTATACTCCCCATAGGGGGAGTTTTTTGGGAGCGCATATTGTTAGCACTATTCTAAAATCTTTTGGTTATAGTGTTCATTTGTATTTATTTCCAAACAAAAATAAGCCCAAGATTATTCAGATCCCAGATGAATTAACTTATCTTAAGGATTTTTTGATACAAGGTGAAGTGGGTCCTTCTTCTTATTTCACCACATATAAGAGATTTGGTCCAGATTATTCAAGTGCAGCAGAGGCTATTTTAGCAAACTCTCCTGATATAGTTTTTATCTCATGTTTTGCATTTTGTTATGCATTATCCACAATTAGGCTTGCAGAAGAGCTTAAGAAAAAAGATAAAAAAATACCAATTGTATTAGGTGGGGCAGGGGCAGCGGTTTTTCCAGAATATTTTGAAAGAACAGGACTTTTTGATTCAGTTTTAAAAAAAGAGGCAGAACAAGCCATTCCAAAATTTTTTGGAAAAGACAAAAGATTTAATCTAATACCTTGTGTGGTAAATACAAAGAACACAAAAAAATTTTCTTATTATTCAACCTATTTAACCAGGGGATGTCCAAATGGCTGTGGTTTTTGTTCTGTTGCACTTGTACATGGAAAAAGAATAAGGGAGGTGGATAATAATTCTCTATTAAAACTCTTACCCAGGATGGATGATTCAAAAGTTTTTTTGTTTAATTTTGAAGATGACAATATATTGTTCAGGCGTAAATTTTTTATTGAAACACTGAAAAGAATAAAAAAAATTATCCCAAACATAATGTTTAGTTGTGAAAATGGGATAGACTATAGGTTATTGGATGAAGATTGCCTAAATGGACTTATATCCCTTGGTTTTAGACAGTTCAATTTTTCAATAGGGACAGCATGTAAAAAGATAGCCAAAAAACAAAATAGGCCCACAGATATATCTCTGTTAAAGTCCCTGCTTCAGGTATTAAATAAAAAACAAATAGATACAATTGTCTATTTTATAGCTGGTTTTCCAGATGAAAAAATAGAGGATGCAGTTTTAAATTTAATTCTGTTAATGAACCTTGGCGAAAATGTGAGGATAGGACTATCATTATTTTATCCTGTGCCAGGTATTTCTGGTTTTGAGGACCTGGATATGTTTAAAGATTTAAGTCCATCTCTTCTCTGTTCCACATCTGCGTGGCCATGGAATAAGTCCCTTTCCACCATGGATATGATTACCTTATTCAGGCTGGTCAGACTTGTTAATTTGAGTAAAAGAAAGGAGTTGGATAGTTTTATGAGAGATTTTATAAAAAGGTGTGTCATGGAAAAAAGACTCTATACCCTTATTAAGGGTAGTCCACATCCAGTGGAGGTGAGGTGTTATAATAGAGAAATGGTGAGATTATTTTTTGATGGGCTAAATAAACCTTTGTGGAGCTAGGTTATGAGGAAGCTTACCATACTGTTTGTTTTGTTTTTGTTTGTGGCAAATGGCTTTGCAAAAAAAGGCATAATGGAACTTTCAATGCAAAATGAGCCCTTTAATATATCTGCAAAAAAGGTAAAGGTAGACAGTGATAGAGACATTGTTGAAGCTTATGGTGATGTTTGTCTCATATCATCACACTATGAAATTCGTGCTGACTATGCCAAGTATGAGAAAAAAGATAAAAAAATATATTTAAAGGGAAATGTATTTGCAAGCTGGGATGGAAATAATATTCATGGCCATGAGATCTTAGTGCATGTGTCAAATTCAACTGGATGGATTAAGGGGGGAGATATATTTTATTCTGTCCCGCATCTCTATTTTAAAGGTAAAAGAATAGATAAAACAGGAGAAAAGACCTTTTCATTTAGGGATGTGGAAGTAACAGGATGTGACTCTAATGTTCCAGACTGGTCATTTTTTATAAAAAAGGGAAATATTGGAAATGATGGAGAAGCCCGTCTCTATCACGTGAAATTTAAGATAAAGGGTCATAGCTTATTTTATTTTCCTTACCTGCGTTTACCCCTACTTGTAAAGAGAAAGTCTGGATTTTTGATTCCAGAATATTCCTCTTCATCAATTGATGGTACAGGGATCAATATCCCATATTATCTGGTTTTATCAAAGGAGCAGGACATTACTTTTTATCCAGGCTACCTCAGCAAAAGGGGAGTATATAGTGGGGTGGAATATAGATTTACCCCAAATGTGGAGACCAGGGGCCTTTTTATGGTGAGTTATTTGAGAGACAAGATACAGTACGCTGCAGAATCAGATGCCCCAAGTGGTTATGGGGATGATGGTCTAATCAGGCCCAATAAAAATAGATACTGGCTAAGGGGAAAGATGGATGGCTATTTGATAAACCCTGATCTGGAGCTAAAGCTTGATATTGACTATGTTTCTGACCAGGATTTTTTGCGGAAATTTGATTCAGGATATCTTGGGTTTGATAAGAGCAGGGAACAGTTTTTAGGTGTCTTTGGCAGGGATATAAATAACAAAGACAATTTACTCAGGGAAAACACCCTGCTTATTAACAGGGGATTTGATGTTGGTAATCTATATCTAAAGGCACAGTACTATGAAAATTTAAGGTATAAAAATCACAATCTTGATCCTGTCTATGACTCAACTGTTCAGCGTGTGCCGGAAATAGGATTTAATGTATTTAAGACGCCAGTGTTTCATGGATTATTTGATTTTGAATCAGAGAATTCAATTTCATATTTTTACAGAAGGTACGGTGTACAGGGAACAAGGCTAGATATATATCCTTCCTTTAGTAAGACCATATCCACTGATATGGCAACAATTATTCCAAAAATATCAATAAGGGACACTGCATATTTTTTAAAGGACAGGGATATAGGACAAATGGATGCTTTTGAAAACAGGTATTTATTTGAATTTGATCTGGATACATCTACCCAACTAATTAAGATATTTAATCTATCTCTGAATAAAAATCCGTATTTTTTACGTCATATTGTTACTCCAGAGGTGGAGTATTTTTACAGGTCAATGAGGATCAGGGATGACATACCCGCCTTTGATTCCATTGATACCCTTACAAGAGAAAATAAAATAATATATAGTTTGGACAATCATTTTACGTTGAAGTATTTTGATGAAGATCAAAATGCATTATACAGGGATGTTCTCAGAATAAAGCTATCTCAGACCTATGATATTAAGGAGGCAGGCAGGGATACAAACTTAAAAAAATATCCAAAAAGGCCATTTACAGATATCAGGACAGAATATGAGCTATCTCCATTGGATAAATTAAAGGTTACAGGAAATATATGGTTTTCTCCGTATATTTTGGGAGTTACTGAATCTGAAAACAGGATGGACCTAAAATTTTTAAGACCAATATCTCTCTATCTATCCCATGATTATCAGAGGAAATTGACAGATGATATACACAGGCAAAACCAGGACAGACTATCAGTCCTGGAGTATGGTACTTCTATTTTTCCAAATAATAGGTGGGAGATCCAATATTCAGATAGCAGGGATCTGGATATAGGAAAGACAATTGAGAGAAAGCTTACTATTAATTATAAACACCAGTGCTGGACTGTAAAAACAGAGCTTTCCCATACAAGGGATGAAAACAGGATACTGGTGACAATTACCCTGGGCTCCCTTGGGGAGGTGTCTCAGGGATTTAATCTGGAATAGATATTAACTTAAGTTTTGATAAACAGTTAGATTGGGGTGTTTTATATGGGCAATATCAGGGTCCTTCCTGCAAATATCCAGAATATGATTGCAGCTGGAGAGGTTATTGAAAGGCCTGCAAATGTACTCAAGGAACTTATTGAAAACAGTCTTGATGCAGGGGCAGATGAGATAGCTTCTGAGATCCAGGGTGGTGGACAGGTTCTTATATTGGTGCAGGATAACGGCTCTGGGATGGATAAAGAAGATCTTATCCTGGCAGTGAAAAGACATGCAACCAGCAAGATCTGGAGCCGCGAGGACCTTTTTTCCATTGGCTCATTTGGTTTCAGGGGAGAGGCCCTGCCTTCCATTGGCTCTGTATCCCACATGATAATTTCCACAAAAAAAGAGGATAGAGATTTTGGATATATGCTTGAAATAAAATACGGAAAGCAGGGAGATGTTGGTATATGTGCCATGAATAGGGGTACTAAAGTGGAGGTGAGGGATCTCTTTTTGCAGATACCTGCAAGGCTGAAATTTCTAAAATCCACCTCAGTTGAGTCTAAAAAGTGTGAAGAGGTATTTTACAAAATTGCCCTTTGCCATACAGATAAAAGTTTTTATTTAAAGAGAGATGGGAAAATAAGGTTTGAGTTTTCAAAAGGTCAGGATGTTATATCTCGTATACGTTTAATATGGCCAAAGGACCTTGTGGATAATTTCCATGGGGTTGATTTTAAGGTTGGAGATGTATGTGTTTCAGGGTATGTGTGTGATCCTAAATATTCCCAGGCCAGGGGAGACAGGATAATATTTTTTGTAAATAACAGGCCCATTAAAGACAGAATACTTCTAAGGGCATTAAAACAGGCATATTCAGGTATGATTTTATCAAAGGAATATCCATCTGGGATAATATTTCTCCATATGCCACCAGATTTTGTGGATGTAAATGTACACCCGGCAAAGATGGAGGTTAGGTTCAAAGATGAATCCCTTGTGTTTTCAGCTCTTTTTAATGGAGTAAAAAAGGCCCTTGAAAAAAAAATCTTTGAATATTCTGCAGATGAAAATCAGGTAAGGAAAAAAAAATATCTATCAGAGGACCTTTTAAGTTATGCTGAAAAACACGGAAAAGGAGATTATTTAAAAGAGAATAATAAAGACTTTACTGTGTTATCAAAAAAGATACCAGATAGGGGTCCTGCTCATGATGGATACCAAACATGCAAGGAGTTTATCTATCTTGGACAGATAGAAGACAGTTATCTCCTTGTAAAAAACAGTGAGGGGAAACTGATTATTTTAGACCAGCATGCTGTTCATGAGAAGATATTATATGAGAGATACTCAGATAAGAGATTCAGGGCCACACAAAAACTCCTGTCCAAAATAGAGATAGATATTCCAAAAGATAGGGATATTGGATTTGTTATGGAGTTAAAAGAGATTGGGTTTGATTTTGATATAATAGATGGGAAGATATTTATTTTTGAAGTTCCCGCATATTTGAGCAGCCTAGAGGCAGAAGAGGTGATTTTAGAATATGTAAATTCAGGCAGGGATGGTATAGATGATCTCATAAAAATGGTTGCCTGCAAAAAGGCAATAAAGGCCAATACAAGATTGGAGGTGTGGGAGGCAAAAGAGCTCATTAAACAGTGGCTTGATTGCAGGGATAGGGATTTTTGTCCCCATGGTAGGCCCGCCTCAATGGTTTTGTCCAGAAAAGAACTGGATAGGATGTTTAAAAGGTGAGACTCCCTTTTATTTTTCAGGATATATCAAAATTAAAGAAAAAAGGAATATTTTTTAAGTATGAAAATGGGCGGATTGAGGTCCATTTTGAGAAATCAAAAAGACTAAAACCATTTTTCTTGGATGAGAAAAAATATCTTAAGTTAAAAAAACAGATCTCTAAGAAGCAGCCCCTTATTTCTGCAATAACAAGCAGGAGGTTCAGACCTAAGCTGGCCTTGGATCTAACAGCTGGATTTGGTTTTGATGCCCTTTGCATGGCCATATATGGAATATCAGTAATATGTATTGAGAAAAACCCAATAATATTTGCCCTGTTAAGAGAGTACATTGGCAGAATTGGGATACTGGACATGGAGGTTGCAACCAGGATTAGACCAATTTTGGAGAACTCTTTAGGTGTTTTAAAAAAGGTGGGGCAGGATATTCCTTATCCAGATGTCATTTATTTAGACCCCTTTTTCCCGGACCACAGTAAAAGGCGTGCCAGGGAAAAGAAATATATGCATGTAATCAGGATGTTAGCACAAGGTGAAGGGGATGATCTGTATGAGCTACTTGAAAATGGTTTTTGGGCCACAAAATCAAGGGTGGTCTTAAAGAGGCCTTTACATGCTAAGGCTATTTTTATTGGAAAAATTGGGCCTGAGTATCAGGTAAAGGGCAGGGGGCACAGGTTTGATGTGTACATCAAAAAATAGAGATACATTTATATCTGAAGAGGAGTTTCTGGATTTTTTAGATGGATTTTTCTGTCAAAAAGAGGGTGTTATCCTTGGCAGGGGAGATGACTGTGCAATTATAGAGGCTGAAAGAGAGATGCTCATCTCCCAGGATATTTTCCTGGAGAATGTGCACTTTGATATGAGATATTTCTCTCCATATGCCATTGGATACAAGGCCCTTGCAGTAAATATTTCTGATATACTGGCAATGGGTGGGATTCCCCTTGGTTTCACCATGTCTATTATGATAAATAAAAAAAATGCAACCAGGACCTTTTTTGAAGAATTTTTCAAGGGTATGGCATTTTTATCTAAAAAATACAATCTTTACCTTGCAGGGGGTGATATATCTTTTTCAGAGGTATTTGGAGTGGATATAACTATCTGGGGAAAAAAGAAAGAGAGGTATCTATACAGAAAGACAGGATATGTTGGAGATCTAATCTTTGTAACAGGAGATATTGGACTGTCTCGGGCAGGGCTTTATGCATTGAAAATGGGTATTCAACATGGGTTTAAAGAAGCAAAAAAGGCTCATCTAATGCCCAAGATATATTATACAGAATCCAGGTGCATTGTAAGAAATTTAGATGTAACATCTCTTATGGATGTATCAGATGGGGTTTTAAAGGATATAAAAAGGCTTATACCAGATAACTCTGGTGCATATTTGAAAATAGACAGTACAATACTACATGCAGAAGTGGTTTTAATGGCTCAGATGGTGGGGGAAGATCCAGTAATCTTTGCTACAAAAGGCGGTGAGGACTATGTGCTTATGGGTACTGTTAGACCTAAGGGGGTAAATTCACTTAAAAAGGCTATTTCAGGACTAAAGATAATAGGAGAGGTCTCAGAAGGTGGGGAATTTTTAGTAAATGGAATTAAGGTTAAAGGAGGATTTGACCATTTTGGATTTTGTGATAGTATAAAAACAAAAGAGTCTTTCATAAAGATTTCCATGCAAGATAGCAGGCAGGATAATCAGGATTAATTTAAAAAAATTGTCCCAGGACATTCCCTTTACACAGGATTTTTTATGGGTTAAAAATATAACAAAAAATGGGAAGTTAAAATTATGTCTGTTATGAGTGTAAGCCTTTTTAAGAAATTAGAGACAGTTGAGCCTTCATTGAGGGAAGTGTTGTTTGCAATTTTAGAGGAGATTGAAAAGCAGCAAAAAGAAAGAGTAACCAGGGATGATTTTAGAGAACTTAAAGACATTGTTGCTGGTTTATTGGAGTCTCATAAAAATGCTGAAAAACGACTTGCAAAGTTAGAAGAAGCTGTAGCTGAACTTTTAGATGCCCAGAAGAGGAGACAGAAAAGAGGCTCAATGAACTCACAGAAGCCCAGAGGAAAACAGAAGAAAGGTTAAATGAATTTGCAGAAGCCCAGAAGAAAACAGAACAGGAGATCTCCAGGCTTGTTAAGCGAATGGACGTATTTGATAGATCGTCTTGAAGGAATATCCCATTCAGTTGGATATTTACTTGAAAATAAGGCCTACAAATCACTTCCCCTTTTTCTTTTTGTTGCCCACGATTTTCCACCCGATATTGAGGGATTTTTAAATATGCATAATATTGCATATGTCTGGTCATATGAATTTGAATAAGGGAGATTTTTGTGTTGGTTGAAATTAAATTTATTGGAAGGATAAGGTCTGTTTTTAAACACATCTCTGAGTGTCCAAAACAGCCTACCCATGACCTGGAACCATCAGAGCTAATAATTGATGGAGATTATCTTGATGCAGCACATGGGCTGAAGGTTGGTGATGAGATATATGTCTTTACCTGGCTAAATAAGGCGGATAGAGGAGTTTTAAGGTGTCATCCCAGGGGAGATAGATTCAGACCAAAAAAAGGAGTTTTTGCAACAAGATCACCGAATCGGCCAAATCCAATTGGCCTTCACAGGGTGAGGACTTTAAATATTGAAGAAAATGTCCTTTTGATCCATCCAATTGAGGTTATAGACAATACCCCTGTAATAGACATAAAGATTGGAACTTATGGAAAGTATATAAGTAGTTTTGGGCCATATGTAGACCCTGATATAGCCAGGGATATTAGAAAGATTGGACATAGGGCATGGAATAGGTCCCTTATATCTGGGCTTAGTGGAAATATCAGTGTGCTTGATGATGAAGGGAGGATGGTTATCACAAAAAGTGGTGTGAATAAAGGGATGATTGAGCCTGGTGACCTTGCTGTCTATGATATATTAAGGGACACGCCTATCTTTGGCATGCCTTCATCTGAATACAGGATGCATATAAATATTTACAAAAATCAACAGAGTAGTAGGGCAATTTTACATACCCATCCCCTTAACGTTATTTTGGCAACACATAGATTTGGAAATTTTCTGGAAAAAATAGATGTATATGAAAAGGATCTGTTTTTGGAAAAATTGGGGTTTGTTGAGCCATTTAGTCCAGGTTCAATTGAGCTTGCACAGGCAGTTGGTAAGGTCAGCAGGACCAGGCAGTTTATTGTCTTAAAAAAACATGGGCTAATTGTTCATGGAAAAGATCTAAAAGAGTGTTTGTCCTTGTCTGAAGAGCTGGAAAAATTGGCAGAAATGGCAATTAAATGGGAATAACTTTGCTCACCTGCCGCTATGAAGAGCAGCGGAATAGCGGTCAGATGAAGCGATTTGTTGGCCAAATCATTTTTCTATCGCTTCCATAAGTGCCTTGATAATTTTTGGATGTAATATTTTTCCCTTATGAAACGGAAGCACAAATCTTTCTTTCTCCTTTTGATATATTCTGTGGCTTCCTTTACTTCTTATATGTTTGAATCCCGCTTTTAGAAGCATCTTTTCAGCTTCTTCTGGGGTCAGTCTTGGTAATTTAGGCAACGTTAACCTCTAAAGATGTTGTTAGGATTTCTTGGGAAAGGCAGTATTCTCTTTCTTCAGGAGATAAAGTTTCAAGATACAGTTCTATGGCTTCTTTTATATTTTCAAGAACCTCTTCCAAGGTATCAGCTTGAGTATGGCATCCTTTTAACTCAGGACAGAATGCGAAATATCCATTTTTGTCTTTTTCAATCACTATGTTTACTTTCATCGTGTATCGCTCCTTATAGTTTTATTTATGGCTAACCACTTTTTATGTGTCCATGTCTGGCCATTTTGATAGCATGAATGCGTATTTTTTATTTTCTATTTCCATACCACATGTGCTCCATTTATGGTGGATTATATAAATTAACTATAGCTATCATTCCAATAAGTCAACTTTTTGTAAAAAATGGGGGGTGAATGGGTTAAAACTGTTAAGGGATAAGTCTTATATGCATCCTGTGCACATGGATTCCGTCAATTGCAATTGGTCCAAAATTTGTGTCACCAACCTGGAAATTGCTTATCCTTATGCTCCCCTCCATTGGAAGGTTAATCAAGATTTGAGCCAGATTGGTGTTGGGATCAACACCTACGTCCAGTGTCCCGGGATTATAGGTTGACCCACCATAGGGATTTAAGTCCCCAAACTGGAATTGTCCGTTAGGCTTCCATGTGGATGGATCAGTTGGATCGTCCTCTGGATTTGTGGTAAAGTCCTTGACCATGTAGAATTTGTCAAAGTGGAGGGATTTATGATTTGGGGTGTTGTTTTCATTGTATTGGTATTTGTAGTCAAAGTTTGTAATCTCAAGGCCTAAATTATACTGAAAGTCCACACCATCTGAGTGTCCTGTTGCATAATACCTGTGGGAATATGGGTGTATTTCATCTATATCTAGAGATCCAATTTTCTTTTGACAAAAATCAATAGAACCTGCGTGGAAATCAAATCTGTGGTCAAAGTCATCTGCTACAAATGATACCATTGGTATTGAGTCGGGATTTTGAAATACATCTATAACAACCCCTGTTTTTAAGTTGTCCCCATTTGTATCCACATTTCCAGTGGATAGGGTCTCTAAGATCTCAATGTTATTAAAAAAAATAGTTCCATTTGTCCCATCTGGAGAATCAGTATCCTTGTATCCAATATATTCAAAATTTCTATAGGTCTTGTAATTTGAGATCCCAATGGTAACCCCTGCCTGACCAACCACCCTGTCCATGTCACCATCTGTTAGCTTAATCATTTTTGAGACTGAATTAATTGGCAGGAGGATCAGGAGTGTTAAAAGAGCTATTATTGATACTATCATTAAATGACCCCTTTTTTAAATATAAAAAATCACCCAGGGGCAGGGTAACCCCCAGGTGATTTTGTTTATCCAAAGAATTAATGAGGAGCGATTTCGATCACACCGTCTAAGATTGCCAATGTGGTCTTGCCAATGTAGAAGGTGCCAAAGTCGTGACCATTTATTGAATCTAAATTGTCATCATCTAGTGGATTGAGTCCACTCAAAGCAATTTCAATTGTCATATCACTTTGAACAATTTCCAGGGTTCCAAGACCGATCATAACGCCAGCGAAGTTAGTATCTGGGATATGTATGTCTTGAGCCGCTAGAACGCCAGCATCCCATGCTGCACCTGCAGAAAGAACTGGCAATCTATCTGTTACGTCTATGGTAATTGGCTTGGCCAAGAAAGCAGTATTGTCAGCATTATTGGTGTAATCTACTTTTGCACCGTAAGTTCCTTGAAGTTCCCTTCCTATTGAATGAATGGCAGTTATCTCACCAGTAGTGCTATTAACATCTGCAGAAGTAATTGCATTAACATTTACCATTACCTCTAAATCCTTGATTCCAACACTTGCACCATTTCCGCTGTATTGGGTATGTAAATAATTTGCCCCAGGATCAGTAGAGTTACTAGGAGCAGTGACATCCAATCCATCAGTATCAGTGTACCACAATCCCTGAATGTGTTGGTACAACTTGACATCGTCAACTGCAATTGATACACCAGCTTGACCTGTGATGGAATCCATCTGGTCGTTTGAGATGGCCTTCATGGCCATTGCTGAACCTGCAACCATTAGCAAGGCTGCTAACATTACTAATACCTTTTTCATAAGATCCTCCTATGATAAGAATTTGGTTTGAAAATTCTTACCATAGGTAGCCCGACCAACCAGGTGCCTGCTATGTCCCCCACATATCTTTAGGCAGGTGCCTGGTCTCGTTGGCTTTCCGTCCCAGGGTTACCCCTGGTTTGGCTTTTTCTATGGCACCTAAAATAAACCTTTAACCCAATTTTAAAAGAACAAACTTAAACCTTAGAGAGCTTGCATTACCTCGCTCCCCATATAAAAAACTCCTTCTAACCCCTCACATCACCTCCTTTATGGTTATTTTTGTTTTTATTGGGCTTTTAATTGCCTTGAGCCCCTCCAAAGTCATACCAGATCCCTGCATCCTGTCCCTGACACTTGATTGTTATGATCAGGGGATCGTGGTTAAAGGTGTATGTCTTTACACCTTCAGCCTGCCTTGGAAGATAACCTAATCTTGATAAACTCTGAAAATCTGCCTTTAATGTGCCTACCACATCTTGAAACCCAAGTTTCACTTCAACTAACTGCCTGTTTGCTGGATCATCCATGTTCTCAAACTTTGCCTCAAATACAAATCCATTCATCTTGAGATCAGATGTTGAATCTCCCATCTGGACGTCCGTCCAGTTTTGGTCCCAACCAATGCCATTTCCATTGTCCCAGTATCCCATTTTCATTGAATCAATATCTGTATATGTCTCAACTTCCACATTAAATCCCATATGAGCAATGTCATAGATTCCATCGTTTATGAGCTGAACACTTGAAAAACCACCACCTGTAATTTCATTTAACTGGCTGTCTGACATTTTCACCATTTTACTAAATCCATTTGTGAATACCAAAAAAATAATCGCTACCTCAAATAGAACAAGTAAACCTTGTTTAACTGATTTTTTAAAAAAAATATTTAGTGCAAGCTTACTTACCATAAGGTCACTTTCTTAAACTCTGCATCTTTGCTCTTATCTTAAACGTTGTTTTCCTTTTCTACCGTTAATTTCCAATGTTGATTTTCATTTTACTCGGGAAAGTATTTTTGTCAATAGGTTTTTTAAAAAAATTGTCCTGGGATATGCACAAAGAGTGTAATTTCTTAAAATAATTTTATTTTCCTATGCAAAAATTTGAAAAGACCTTATCTAAGACATCTTCTGTTGTGATTTCCCCGGTTATTTCCTTTAAACATTTTACTGTATTTTCAAGGTGTGTGTAAATCAGGTCAACCTCATACCAGGAAGATAGCAGGCTCAAGAGGTTGGTGAGTTCCTCTTTTGCCTCTTCCAGGTGTTTTGCCTGTCTCATATTTGGGACTATTTCATCTTGTGGGGGCTCCATGTGGTCCCCCATTATTTTTCTGGCAATAGCCTTTATTAGGTCATTTATGTTTTCTCCCATCTTTGCACTGACTTTTATTACCTCAATCCCTTTTTGTTCAAAAAAATCAATTTGATCTGTCTTGTGGTCGTATTTGGGCAAATCAATTTTATTTGCAACCCCGAGTATTTTGTCCTTTGGTTTTAAGGACACAATTTCCTTTACATCTGATGATATCTGAGAGCAGATATCAAACACAACCAGGATAAGGTCTGCCTCTTTTATGAGTTCAATTCCCCTTTTTACCCCAATTATCTCTATTTGGTCCTGGGACCTTCTAATCCCAGCAGTATCAATTATTTTAACAGGGATTCCTTCTATATTTATCACATCTTCAATAAAGTCCCTTGTGGTTCCTGGGATTGGAGTAACTATGGCCCGCTCTTTTCCCAGGATTGTGTTTAATATGGAGGATTTACCAGCATTGACTTCACCACACAATACCACCTTTGCCCCATAAACCATTGGGGAATACCTTTTGTTGTTTTCAATTAAGTAGTCTATTTCACTTAAGATAGATACAATCTCTTTCTTTATGTTATTGGGATCAAATTCATCTACATCTTCATCAAAGTCCATTTCTGAAACAATCCTGGCCATTATGTTTTCCAGCTTTTCTTTTATTGAGTCAATTTTTTCTTTAAGGGCTCCACCAAGCTTGTTGGATGCAGAGAGAAGTCCCATATCTGACTTGCAGGATATTATCTCATAAATTGCCTCTGCCTTAGACAGGTCTATTTTGTTGTTAAGATAGGCCCTCATGGTAAACTCACCTGGCCTGGCCAGCCTGGCTCCCCTTTTTATGACTTCTTCAAGCACTTTTTTTACAACAATAGGGCCTCCGTGGCAGTTTATCTCAAATACATCTTCACCTGTATATGACCCAGGGCCAGGCATATAGCTCACCAGGACTTCATCTATTATTGTTTTATTAGACGATACAATGTATCCGTGATAGAGCTTGTAAGGTTTTATGGTGGTGATTTTTTTACCTGACTTAAATAGGGATTTACCAATTGATAGGGAGGATGGGCCGCTTATTCTGATTATTCCAATACCCCCCTGTCCCAGGGGGGTAGATATGGCACAAATTGTTTCCTGGTTCATGTTTTTTAACTTGTCTTTCTCCTGAACCTCTTTCTTGGAGATATTTGCACCCTTTTTAATGGTCCCTCTCCCCTGGATTGGGTGATTATTTCCTTGTCATTTTTAAGGGTCATGTGCACAACCCGCCTGTGGTAGGAACTAAGGGGCCTTGTGCTAAATGGTCTTCCAATGGTCTTTGCCCGTTTTGCCAGCTCCATGGCCTGTTTTTTTAGGTTATTTTCCTGCCTCTCCTTATATCCTGCTGCATCTAAGTGTACATACACCCTATCTGGCCATTTTTTAGACACCATTTTATTTAAGATATATTCCAGGGCAGATATGGTCTGCCCTTCTTTTCCAATTATCAGTCCTGAGTTTGGACAATCAGCAATGGAGACATTTATATTTTGCTCTTCAATGTTTATGTCTATTTTTGAGGAGGGATTAATAAAAGATATTATGTGTTCAACCATCTCCTTTACCATATTTTCCAGTTTTTTTACGTCATATTTTAAAGATACCTCGATTCTGGCCTTTCTTCCTCCAATTCCAAAGATTCCACTGGAACCTTCTTCTAATACCTTTACCTCAAGCTCGTCTTTGTTTTTATTAAAGTATTCACATGCCTTTTCAATTGCTGATTCAAGGTCTTTTCCTTCAAATATTTTTTTGGTCTCCATAAGCTCTCCTAATAAAGAATTGGATTTTTGTGGTTAATTTTTCTTTAACATCCACCACTGCTGAATTATTGACAAGATGTTGTTTGTAATAAAATAGACCACCAGGCCAGATGGGAAGTTTAAAAACAGAAAAGTCAAAAATATAGGCATAAGGAGCATTAGTTTGGCCTGGGTTGGATCCCCGGAGGTTGGGGTCATCTTCTGTTGTATAAACATGGTGATGCCCATAAATATTGGTGTAATGTATAGGGGATCCTTTGCAGAGAGATCAGCTAGCCACACAATGTTGGTAAATGGCAAATGATAGATAAATGGTGAATGCCTGAGCTCAATTGCGCTTAACAGTGCCTCATAAAGGGCTATAAATACAGGGATTTGAAGGAGCATTGGGACACATCCACCAGCTGGATTGATTTTATAGGTCTTATATAGCCGCATCATTTCTTCGTTTAGCTTCTGCTTGTCGTCTTTGTATTTTTCCTTTAGCTGCTGCATAAGGGGTTGGATCTTTTTCATCTGCTCCATGGACTTGTAGCTTTTATGGGACAGGGGCCAAAACAGTATCTTGATCACAATTGTGAGGATTATAATGGCAATTCCATAGTTGTGGGTGTATTTATAGAAATAATTAAGGGCAATGACCAGGGGTTTTGCAAGGAAATCCAGCCAGCCATAGTTAATTGCAGCACCTAGGTTGTTTGGTAATTTTTCTAAATACCTGGCCTTTTTTGGACCAATGTAGTAAACGTTTTTAAGGGATTTACCTTTGCCTGGTGGAAGGGATATTTTTGACTCCACAGCCACTCTGTATGCACCATCTTCTAGTTTTGCCTTAAGGATGTGTGATCCAGTAATTGGAACAACAGATAAAAGAAAATAGTTGTCCTCAATACCTGCCCAATTAATGGGCTGTTTTACCTCAATTCCAGGTCCCAGCTTCTTTTTCTTGTATTCCTTCTCCAGCTTCTTTTCTTTTGTGTAATACACAATTTGCTTTTTGTTGAATCTGGATGCGTGTTCAGATTCAGAGGGAGCTGCAATACATATTCCAACTATTCCAGTAAGTGGATGGTCAGATGTGTTGTACACATCTAATTCTTCATCTATCCTGTAGCTATCTCCATGGAAGGTGAGTTTTCTTGAGATAAGTGTGCTGTCTAGTCTGGCTTTAAAGGTGAGTGTGGTGGTTTCATTTTCTGCTAGCTTTTGGGAAGTTCCCGAATATTCCCATTTTATAACCTTCCATGTGGGGTTGTAATTAAACAAGATGCCAAGGGGACCTTTTCCCAATATGTTTCTTGTTATCAAAAAGACATTTTTTGAATCTGGCCTTATTGAGTTTTTGTAATGGGTAAGTTCAAATTCCTCAAAGATTCCACCCTGGGAATTTATCCTGGCAATGTATTTGGGGGTTTCAATAGTTAAGGTCTCACCCTTAGAATAGCTGTAGTTTCCATCTGTTACCTCAGAGATAGACAAAGTTTTTGAATCATTTTTCACCTGAGCCCTATCTTGACTTTTTACTATATTGTTCGTGCTGTTGTTCTTCACACTCTGTTTTGGTGGCGGAAAAAGGATATTCCAAACCACCAATACCAACACAGTAAGTCCCAATGCCAACATGAGCCTTGTGTTTTCATTATTGTCCACTTGTTTTGCTCCTGCTTTTAAATGGATTTAAGGAAAAGGTATCTGGTACTGGATCAAGTCCACTGCCACCCAGGGGATGACACTTACACAGCCTAATCGTCCCAAGTAAGGTTCCTCGAATTACACCAAATTTTGATATGGCCTGAATAAAATATTCTGAACAAGTTGGCTGATACCTGCAACTAGGCGGAAAATATGGAGAAATTAATTTTTGATAGAGTAAAATTATAGATATTGTGAAGCTTTTTGCGAGTTTTGTCATAGGTTCGTGGTTAGATATTCTTTAGTTTAACAGGCTTAGAGAAAAATCAAGCTGTCTCTTCACAGAATTTAGGGTTAGATCCTCTTTTTTTATCCCTTTTTTTGCCACAACAACTACGTCCACATCCTGTCTTGATTTAATAAACCTTGACTGTCTAAATCCCTCTCTAATTAGCCGCTTTATCCTGTTTCTAAAAACTGCATTTCCTACTTTTTTGGTCACAGCAATTCCCACCCTTGGTCCCAGGTGGTCTGGATCCCTTTGTTTTACAAATACTATAAAGTGCTCTGTATAAATCTTCTCACCTGTTAAATAACAGTCCTGGTACTCTTTTGGTTTTGTGATCTTTTGCATCAAGGGAGTTCTAAACAGTTAACCTCTTTCTTCCCTTGCTTCTTCTCCGTTTTAAGACATTCCTGCCCCCTTTGGTCCTTGATCGCACTAAAAAACCATGTGTCCTCTTCATCTTTAATCTTCTTGGTTGATAGGTCCTTTTCATGGCAATACCTCCTTTGTTTTTTTATTGATTTGTACCGGCCAAAAAAAAGCAAAAAACATAATTAACCTTAAAGTGTTGGGAGGTCAAGGATTAAGCTTCAAGTTTTATCGCCGTGGTTCTGTGCAGGTTTAAGGAGTTATTTGAGTTGCCAATTTAATTTATATGGATTAATTGTAGGTGGCAACTTGAATAGTGAATAGTGGTTAGTGATTAGTGAACAGTACACAGTGAACTTTATAAATTAGGAGGACAAGAACATGTCTACTATTATGCCTGAGGAAAAGAAATTAAGGGATGCAATTACCTGGATTTCTGAAAACAGGGGCAAGAAGAAAGATCCAGACCTGGTCAAAGAGGCCTCTTTTCGGTTTAATCTAAATCCCAAAGAAGAGGAATACCTCCTCAGGGTTTTTAGAGGACAGGATACTGAAGATAAATAGTATATGGGTATAAAGCTCCTATACCGCAAGATGTCTTTGGAGATACTCCAGGTGTTTCTTATTACCCTTGGGGTATTTATCTCAATTATCTTGATTGGAAGGTTAATTCAGCTGGGAAAGATACTTATGTCCCTTAACATAAGTATTGTGGACATACTCTATCTGATCTTTTATCTCTCACCATTTTTTTTATTTGTGCTCATGCCTGTTAGTGGTATGCTTGCCCTTTTTGTGACCTTCCAGAGGATGAGTACTGACAATGAACTGGTTGCCCTAAGGAGTGGTGGTATATCCCTATACAATATTTTGCCCTGTCCAATCTTTATTTTACTGATTTTTACAGGAATAAATTTTTTTATCTCCTTTCACGGTATTTCATGGGGCATGGAGAGGTTCAACTCATATTTAATAGACCTTGCACAAAAAAAGACCAAATTGTCCATAAGGCCAGGTATGTTTAACTTAAAGATTCCAGGATTTGTAATCTACGCCCAGAGGGTATCAGAAAATAGTGAAGTTTTGACAAATGTATTTATAAAACAGGGGATAGAGAAGGATAGGGAAATAATAATTGTTGCTCCACAGGGGTTTTTAAAGTGGCTCCCTGGTAAAAAGGAGCTTTACTTTTCCATATTAAATGGAAGGATATATGAAAATCCATTTGACAGCAGGGGATCATACATCTCATTTGGAAAATATGAGATAAAGCTGGACCTAAACAGGGTGCTTAAATCTTTAAAAATCCATACAGATGAGCCAAAGTATATGTCTTTTTCAGCCCTTAAGAAAAAGTTGTCCGTATCTCCAAAGAGAAACTCCAGTTATGTGGTTCAATTAATAGAGGAAAAGTACAAGAGGATAGCAATTCCCACATCATGTATGATCCTTGGTCTTTTAGCCATTCCCCTTGGGTGGCTCTTAGAGGGTATGAAGAAGTTTTATGGAACTATTATTGTGGTGCTTGTGTTCTTTGTATATTACGCACTCTTTGCCATGGGAAAGAGCCTAGTGGAGGGTGGGGTCCTTGCACCAGTTATTGGCATATGGGGACCAAATATTTTATTTTTTATACTGACTATATTTGCCTTTTATTTTGCTGAAAAAGAAAAGTTTAAATTTTCAACAAGGGATTAAAATCTACTTATGAGACTGCCTATCCTTTACAGATACCTTATAAAGAACAACCTTAAATATCTCATTATCTGTTCTTTGTCCTGTATTTCAATTTATCTTTTAGTTGATCTATTTGACAGACTGGATAATTTTTTAAGTAAATTAGCCCCATTTAAGTGGATAATAAATTATTTTTTGTGGAAGATTCCAATAATAATCTCCCAGATATTTCCAATGGTATTTTTTTTGACCTTAATTATTCAATTTAGCTTGATGAAAAAAAACAGGGAATGGGAGGCCTTAGAGGGTGGAGGTATATTTATTGGAAATGTAGTGGCCTTTATTTTAATCTATTCATTTTTGTTTTCCATATTTCAGATAATATTTTCTCAGTATATTGGGGTAATGGCAATTCAAAAGACAAATGCAATCTGGGATAATTTGGGTAAGAAAAAAATAATAAAACATAAATTTATAACAAATTTCTGGTTTAGAAAAGGTAAATATATTGGTTATATTGGAAGGTTAAATGAGGAAAAAAGAGAGGGGGACAATTTTCAGATATATGAGGTAACTGATAATTTTTCCAGGATAAATTTGGCTCTTTTAGCCAAGAAAGGTAGAATCTTAAAAAACAAACTTATTTTATCAGATGTGTTATTATCGTATCCAGATGAATTTGGGATTAAGAAGGTTGTATCATATGAAATAAAAGAAAAAGATATGGATGTAATACTTGATATAACTGGGTCAAAGAACATTGAGTCAATACCAGTATGGAAATTAAGGGGGCTTATTAGAGAGCTTAAAGAAACTGGAACCAATGTTGGGTCAATTATGACTGTGTGGTATTCTAAATTATCATATGGTCTTTCTTTGATTTTCTTAGGGCTTTTGTCCCTGTTTATTGGGAAAAGAAGTGATAATTTGCCCCTTAACCTGGCTATTGGTCTCATTACCATTTTTTTGTTCTATGGACTCTATGTGACAGGGACCATTTTGGGAAAACATTCAGTGGTTCCTCCATTTATAGGTGCGTTTGGGGTACATATTGTATTTGCCTTTTCCCTGATTTATGCTTATATGAAAAATAGTGATTTCTCCTTTTAGATATATTATTGTGAGGAGGTATTTATGGTAAGAAAAATAATATGGTTTGCTTTTGTGTTGTTATTTATGTGTACAGGGGTCTTTGCCAGTGAACAGGGATTTACCCAGAAGGACAGGGAGATACTGATAAGATTAGAGGCTACCCTGAAGGTGTTTATGGAACAGACAGATAAGAGGTTTGCTGAACTTCGGGATGATATGAACAAAAGGTTTGAGCAGGTGGACAAGAGATTTGAGCAGATAGATAAAAGATTTGAGCAGATAGATAAAAGGTTTGAACAGGTGGATAAGCGTTTTGAGCAGATGATGGAGTTTTTATGGATGCTTGTAGGGATATTTACCACCTTAACCGCCACCACCATAGGATTTGCCTACTGGGACAGGAGGACCATAATAAAAAAGGCACGGGATGAAGCAATAGAGGTAATAGAAAAAGAGGGGAAATTAATTAATCTTATAAGAGCGCTTAAACATCTGGCATTTGAGGACAAAAAATTGGCAGAGGTCTTGAGAAGCTTTGGAATTTTATAGGACTTACAGGCTCTATTTTAAAATAATCTGCTTATTCCATTAACTCTGAAGTCTCAAGCTTTTGATGTATCTGAGAATGTCTAAGGTTCAACGTTCAAGGTTTTAGGTGGTCTTCATCCTTCACCCTTCTCCCTTTCACTAATCACTATTCACTATCACTAATCGGAGCTAAAGAAATAGGCAGATAAAATAAAATTAAGGGTGCTGTCCCACATTGGTCTGTAATTATTTGTTAATGTGTGGTCGCCATTTTTGATTATGAAGAGCTCTTTTGGCTCCCTGGCATTTTTGTATAAAATATGGGTCTGGTTTGGGTCTACCACGTTATCTCTGTCCCCTTGAATAATCAAAATAGGTGTAGGGGATAGGTTTTTTACCATTGAAATCACGTCCCATTTTTTGAGATCGTTAAAAAATGTATTTTTCACTCTTACTTCTTTTCCATCTCCCTTTAGAGTGAATATCTCCCCATCCTTTTTATATATAAATCTGGAAAAGAGTTCATATGGCATGGCAACAGAATTTACGCATATTATCCCACACACATTTTTTACCTTGTGATGTCCCTGAAAGCATATTGCAGTGGTTCCCCCAAAGCTCCTTCCCATGATAAAGATTTTTTTAAATCCAAGACTTAACATGAATTTAACTGCACTGAATAGGTCTTCTACCTGCCCGCTTAAGGTGATGTCTTCAAATTTCCCATCACTTTCACCATTTCCAGAAAAGTCAAACAACAGGGTGGTGATATTGTGATGGGAAAGATATTCTCCCATGGAAATGGCTTTTCCACCACCTTCCTTTGAACCAGAAAATCCATGACACACAATTAGGGCAGAAGACTCATCTGGGTCTATAACATCTCCAATTAATAAGCCTTTTATTGAATTTTTCCCCTTGCCAGGAAATGAAATTTTTTTTAACATTTTTTGTCTCAGTAGATGTTATTGTACAGTGGCAAGTAATTTAGTAAAATTTAAAATTAAGTCAACATAACCAAGGTATTTAAAATACTAAATATATTTAAGAGGAGGTATTTATGGAAAGAAGAAGGAAAAATGAAAAGGGTTTCACACTAATTGAGATCATTGCAGTACTCATTATTTTGGGTATTTTGGCGGCTGTTGCTGTACCAAAGTATTTAGATTTGCAAAAGGAAGCAAAGAAGAAGGCTGCTCAGTCATTGATAGCGTCAGTCCAATCAGCTCTCACTATGGAGTATTCGAAAGAATTATTGAAAAATAATGGCGACACAAATGCTACCTGGGAAAACTTTAAGACTAATCTTGACACAGATTGTTTAAATTATGTCTCTCAAGATGGTTATGATGATTATACATGTAACCTCACCCCTCAGGATAACTATATAGAAATAAAAGTGACGACGCCTGATAATGAGGATGTTTACGGAAATTTCACCAATCCTAATTCTTAACAAGTACAAATGGCAAAAGGTTTCACCCTCTTAGAAGTTGTTGGTGTGCTTATAATTGTGGGAATTATTGCAGCTGTTGTCTTGTCCAGGGTGAATTTTCAACCAGAGGAAGAAATCACCCTGGATGAGATTAAAAATCACATAAGATATGCACAGCTCAGTGCCATGAACTCAAATTATGTTTGTGGCATTTCTTTTGTGCCTGGTGGATATTTTTATTTTTGTGATTTAAATGGAAATAAGGCCATAGATGATAGTGAAAAAATGATGCTTCCAGGTATGGATGAAGAAGATGTGGCAGATGATCTGGTTACATCCAATTTCTTGCTTGTATTTGATAATTGGGGGAGGCCTTATTCTGATCTTTCTCTTAACTCCACGTCTCAGTTTGAGGGGGATATTGAGTTTAGTTCAGGACTTAAAATACATGTCACAAAAGAGACTGGATTTATCAACTAGGGCTGGATTTACTCTAATTGAGATTATAATTACCTTGATAGTTGCAGGTATTTTAGGTGTAATGATATATACCCTTATTTCTGCACATTCAAAATCAAGTGTCCAATCTGTTCTACTTGTCAGGGAAAATGGGGTCTTGATAGATGCCATGGAAAGGGTGGATGGGCACTATAGGGCCCTCATTGAGAACCATTCCTTAGACCTTGACAGCTTTAAAAATGACTTAGATGGTATTGTTCATGGTGTTGATTCCTCTATTTCTGTTGAAAGCAAATTTATTGATTTTGACTCTAATAATAGAGAAGTTCCAGATACATCTGGTGATCATAAATTTTTAAAGGTTACATTAACCAAAGACAATATTTCTGTGGTAAATTTATTTAGTAAATGAAAAATAGTAGTTCTGGTTTTACACTCCTTGAAATAGTATTGGTGCTTATTATTGTAGGTATAATTACCCTATTTTCCACCTATGGACTACTTGATGTTATGAAGGGTTATATCCAGAACAGGGAATATGCTGAATCCGCCCTGAAATTGAATATTGCAACAGGTAGGATCTACAGGGAGTTAAAAGAGCTTCATGGTGTTTATGGCTATAGTACCAATAAAATTTCCTATTTACGCAATGATACACACTATGCAATGGCAATGGCTGGAGATGAAATAAAGTTGAGTCTAAACTCTACATATCCCAATGAAGATTTTGGATATGAGTTAATTGACAGGGTAAAAAATTTTACCATATCACCCAAAAAAGCTGATGGTTCTGAGTGGACCACATCTGACAATATCAGGGATCTTGCGAGAATTGATGTGACCATAGAGCTAAATACAACCCCCCAGATTGGGGTCACCTTTTCGGTGAATCCCTGGTTTAATGATACATATAATGGCCCTGGGAAGTAGATATATGTCAAGAGGAGAAAATGGATCCATACTTTTATACATTGTAGTGGTAATGATTGTCTCGCTGCTGCTGGCCGGGGGACTCTATATTATGTCCTCTACTTCCCTTATTACCCAACCATCAGTTATATTGGGAGAGAAGGCCTTATATCTTGCTGAGGCAGGGTATAGATATGCTGCTGGAAAGTATTTAAGTGGTCAGAATATGACTGATAAAATTGATATTTTAGAAGGGATGGATAATTCTACCTATTTCTTTGATGATGGAAGCTCTTATACCCTTCATATATATCCCTTTTTCTTTAGACTTCCAGAATCTTACAACAATGCAACGAATATAAAATTAAAGGCCCCTGGAACAATTCCCCCTCAGATTCATTTTCCTGATAAAGGCTATCTTAAGATTGGAGAGGATGTATATCACTACACAAATGGTAAAAAAACAGGTCTTACAAACGCAACTGTTACTCTGGATTCACCTATAACCGCTTTTAAGGATACAATAGTCTATTTTGCCTTTTATCCAAAATATACCCAGGATGTTCAGGATGGAGGGACACTTGTTTTAGAAGGAGACCCGAGTCAGCTAACGGTTTTTCCAGAAAGAAATGGGTATATTGAGATACAAGGTGAAACCTATTTTTACCACTTTAGAAAACCTGGTTCCATCAAGCTTACTGAGCTTCAAAAAGAACATTCCCCTTCTTTTACTATTCATGTTACTTCTTCAACTCCAGTACTACTTAAAACCAGTGCATATATAGAGTCTGTTGGCAGGGTAGGGACGTCATCTTTTCTCTCTTCATCCAGGAAGATATCATATTATGTACCAATAACCGATGAATACCATTCTGCTGGTGGCGGGACACAGGTCCTTGCCTTGAGTAACGAGCCTGGTGGCCAGGATATCTTTCAGAACCTGCAGAATTGGGATAAATCCATAAATAATCCAGAAGGTCACGTGACAACAGAGGCTAATATTGGCTCAAATCATGGTTGGAGCAAAAGATGGGCTACTTTTTATAACCTGCCCCTAAAAGTAGATTTTAACCCAACTTTGATGAATTCCTATACAGACAAAAATTTGCATGCAATATGGGGAAATAGCTGGGACAATGTTTATGTTGTTGGTGATGGGGGTACAATTTTACATTTTAATGGAAGCAGCTGGACAAAAATGAACACGCCCACAAGTGTGATTTTAAGGGATATATATGGTTTTGGGGAAAAAGGGTCAGAAAAGATGGTTGCAGTGGGAAATAATGGAGAGATCCTTTTGTGCGATATGGGTGGTGATGGTCAGTGGAAGAGAAATCTCATGACAGATGGATCTAACACATATACTGAAAATGACCTATTTGCTGTTTGGGGAACAAGCTGGGATCACATAACTACCTATGGCAATTACGGCTCCAGCCCCTTTAAATGGTATAGGGGTTCAGGTGATTGGCCTAGGATGGATTGCAAGGGATGTACTGGACAATATAGTTGGTATTCTTTCCCTAAGGGAACTTTATGGAGGCCCTATGATTGGCCTGGGTGGAAGAACTGGCACTTTAGAAAGAGCTGGGAGATTTATGAAGGTGGTTACACATCAATTTTTATTTGTGGCAAAACAGTTGGCCCAAATAGCAAGGGTCTTATTTTCAGGGAAAAGCCCGATAATCTTTCCTATTATCGAACCTATAATACTCCCAAATCTTTTAACAGTATTTGGGGATCCTCTCTTGACGATATTTATGTGGTTGGAAACAACGGAAAGATTTATCATAACAATAATGGTGGCCGAAGTTGGGCATGGTCAGAACAAAATTCAGGTACAAATAAAAAACTAAATGGGGTATGGGGACAGCAATGTGGAGATATAGTATATGTGGTTGGTAATGATGGTACTTTGCTATACAAATTACCCAAGGATATTTCCTCATGGCAGATGGCGGATCTGTCAGGAATTACTTCTAAGAATTTAAATGAAGTATGGGGTGATCCAGATGTTGGCATCTATGCGGTGGGAAATCATGGAACCATAGTGTTTATGGGGTTTGTAGGAAATCCCTACAAGGAATTTATTTTGCCTTTTAAAAGTCATAAATTCAATGAGATTGAAAAATTTTGGCAGGAACACTCTAAACTCTTAACATACACCGCCCAAGTAAAAGTAGGATGGGGATATCAACTTCAATATGGCGCTACTGGACTTAATTTTAGATGGCATGAGAGTGATGCCTATCCAGGGCTTTATGAAGGATATGGTGTTTCTTTTATGGTATATAAGAAAAAACAAAATTGCGAAAACGACTATATTCCAAATGGGATAAAACCTGGGTTTGGCACAGAGAGCGAGCTAAATGATAGACTCCTACTTGTATTATGGAGGCAGAAAGTTGTAAATGGTGCCATAAAAAGGGATTGGATTGCATATAAGGATTTAACAAATGATGAAAAATTACTGGGAGATAGTTGGGCTTACAGTGGAAGGCTTGAAGATTTGTCTACTTTAGTTGTGAGGGTAGAAGAAAAAAAGATAAATGGACAGAAACTAAATGATGTAAAGATATTTTACGGTGATGCATCCACTGCACATGATGAGCCCCATAATCCAGATTATATGTACAACAACACCAACAGGCAGGCCTATAATCCTACCTATAGTGATGTATCTATTACAGAAATAAAGTGGCCTCTTTGGGATTTAAATAATTGGAATCCAGATGTTGATTTTTTTACCCTGGTTTGCAATGTCCCAGTTTCTGAAAATCCTATTCCAGAGGAAGGGAAAAATTATTGGATCTTAAATCCCCAAATAAAAGAGGCAAAACTTCTTGCAGATGGTGCTACTATAAGACTAACTGGTTTTACAACTCCAAGTGGAGATAAGTTTTATACAAATGACGCACATACAAGACCAGAGGTTGCACTTCATGCATACGGTGATATAAGATCGCTAAATAGCCAGACCTTTGTGGGATTCAGTGAATTCGCACTCTCTTTGGGAAGTGATCTCGAGGGAATAAATAAAGAAAGTTCATTTGGGGCATTATATTAAAAGAGGGGGATTAATGATCAGGGTAATTATTGCATTGATATTTTTTATAACATGCGCTACTGCCTATGGGCTGAAATATGAACCTCCCAAGAGTAGTAAAGATAAAGTAAATAAGAGGCAAAAAGTAAAGATCCAACAGAAATATATATTGCAGGGGGAAAAGAATATAGCTAAAGATATTTATTTAATGAATTCTAAAAATAGCACTAAGATAAAAATTCAAAAAAGATAGTTCATTGTAGGTAAAAAAGAGAGAGGTTGTTAAATTCAATGGGCAGTACCAGTCAAAGTGGTGTGTTGGAAAAACTAAAGACAAAAAAGATAAGTCTTAATTTTTTTCAAAGACAAGGTCATAGTGTAAATGTTGCAATAGATATTAGATACAAAAGCGTTATTATTGCAGTTAGTGAAAGGAAAAAAGGGGAATATGTACTAACAAAATTAGAAGAAAAGGTTTTTTCTGAAAAAATAGACAAAGACAGTGAAAAGTTTCAAAAGTGGTTAAAAAATATATGCAAGGCCCTTGAAAAGGAATTTTCAAAACCCTTTTACTGGATCCTTATCTCTTCCAAATTTGTTGACACCTTTTACTTCACCATACCAAAAGTAAATAAATCCAAAATAGATCATCTTGTTGAGATTGCCCTAAAGAGGGAATCAAAGGGTAATTTACGTGGTAATGTATATGACTACTCAATAATTGGAGAAAAACAAGAAGACGGAATAGAAAAATTAGAGGTTTTTGCCTATATTGCTCAGAAGGAATATATTGGGGAAGTTGCAAAATTAGCAGATAAACTGGATTTACAACCCCTTGGAATCAGCGCATATCATCTCACCCTTTCAAATTTATTTCGAGGGAATGGCACAGTGGCCCATTTTTTCCTGGGAACTGATTGGTCAAGGATAGATATATATAAAGGGGGATATCTTGTTTTTAATAGGGATATAAAAACTGGTTTTGTATCATTTGCAAATGAAATAATTGAAAATATCAAGGCAAGTGAAGAAGTGGAAATAACTGTTGATCTGTCAGGGAGAGATATAAAGGAACACAAAGATGTCCCTGATCTTACTCAGGATGATGTGAAAAAATATTTTATGGAGATATCTAGCAGGGGGGCTGCAAAAGGGCCATATGATAACAAATTGTCAGGGTTAGATTTAAAGAAATCAGTCTCTTCCTCTCTTCAGAGGCTGATTTTACAGATTAGACGTACCATGGAGTTTTACTCGTCCTCTACAAAAAATCCAGAGGTAAATAAGATCTATGTATCAGGTGTTATAGATCTACCAGATGATATTTTAGAGGAGATTGAAAAAAATCTTGGAATTAAAGTAAAAAAATTAAGACCTGTAAGTGATGGGCTAGTTGGAAGCAAATTAAATATAAATATTCCAGAGATAAAAGAATCTGACTATGCCCCTGTTGTTGCATGTTCAATTCAGGAGAAAAATGAGTTTAATTTTTTGTCTACAAGATTTGATAGGCAAAAGGATAAACTAAAAAAGATTGTATCCACGTCCATTTCTGTCTTTTTTGTATCTTTGACTATTTGTCTATCTATTTATTATCTTTACCTTTCTTCAGAATTAAAAAACACAGAATATACTTACCAGAAATATTTACACCAGCTAAGGTCCATAAATCCAGTGATAGATGGGGTTAAATTAAAAAAAATAGCAGAGATATTGAACAATGAAAAATTAAAGGTAAAAAAGGCATCTTCTGTATATAGACCCATATCCTTGATAAAGGACCTGGCCAGACTCACACCAGGGGATATCAAATGGACTAAGTTACATATGGATGTTCCAGCGGGAAAGTTAAGGCTGGATGTAGCTATTAAAAATTACGATCTGGCAAAATTAAAGATTGCCAACTATATATTGACCCTAAAATCATCACCACTGGTATCAGATGTTGTAATATCTGGTGAAAAAACAGTGTTTTATTCAAAAAATAAGTATTATTCGTATTCCATTGAGGTAAGTTTTTAGCTGACATTGGAGTTATATTTACTTATGAAAAAAATAATTGAATTAATTGACATTAAAAATTTACTGATTTCCACTATAATTTTTGTTTTACTTGTTTCAATGCTGGTAGTTTTTTTTATAATACCGACTAAAGAGAAAATAAAGTCCACAAGGTATAAAATAGATCAACTAAAGCAGCAAATAGAGGTCCACAACAAGCTTTTACCGATTTATATTCAATTAAAATCCAATCTAAAGTCCCTTGACAAAGGCATTGAGATAAAATCCAGGAAAGTATCTTTAATGGAATTTAAGGACAAAATTTTCAATGTATCACCTAAGTTTAATTTAAATATTATATCTATGTCTCCAAAATTAAAGAAGAAAGTATTAGAAAATGGACTTATCTCTCTTGATTTGGTTTTAAATGGTAAATTTAAGGATTTTATTAATTGGATAGAATATCTTATAAAAGAAGGTTATATAAGTGAGATAGGGTCAGTTAACATTGAAAGCGATGTTAACAAGTTGAAGATTGATTTAACAGTAAAAATTAGAGTTTAATGTAAATGAGTAGACGAGAAAAGGTAATAGTTGTACTGGCAGTTATAGCCCTTTTATATGGTGGATTTAATTTTTTATTTAAAAACAAAAAAAAGCGTTTACCAGTTACTAAGGTTAATATTGCGTCAATAACAAATAGTGTTTTTGCAATTGTAAAGAAGACCAGCATAACCAACCAGGAAAAAATTATATACGATATAATTCCTGATAGTGTAAATGATCCGTTTATGTATTTGAATTCAAAAAAGATAAGAGATGAAGAACCAGTGGTTAATTCTAATATTTCATTTGAGTATAAGGGTTTTGTAATAAGTGGAGGTAAGAGGTTTGCTATTATAAATGGAAGGGAATATGGTGAGGGAGATGAACTCAAGGAAAAGGGATTTAGGGTCTGGTCCATTTTAAAAGATAAGGTTGTTATAAAAGGTCCAGGAAAAAGTAATTTTATTGTTGTGCCATTTATTGACAATATAAAAACAAATTAAATTAGAGATGGTACCATGAGAGGAAAGATAAACTTTTTGTTTGTTTGTATGGTTATAACAGTTATTAGTGTGGGATGTAGTCCTCCTAAGGTCAGAAAGGACAATTATTTTGAAAAGTGGAGGACTTATGCCAAATCACATCTAGGCTCTTCTCCTAAAACTACTATCTCTTCAGTGGACATAGAAAAAGGGCTTTATAAAGAGAAAAAGAAAAAAAAGAATAAAGGGGAGAAGAGTATTTTATCGAAGGTCCCTGTTACCCTGAAGATGAGGGATGCCAGCCTAAAGGCCATTATACATGCCCTGGCAAAGGCAGCTAATGTAAATATTATTACCACCCAGAACATAAGTGGTAGGGTGGATGTGGACATCATAAATCAGCCCTGGGACCAGGTTTTTTTGTCTTTACTCAAGTCTCATGGCTTGACCTATAGTGTTGATGGAAAGATAATAAGGGTTATTTCAAAGGAAGATCTAGGAGCAGAGTTAGCTATAGAGACCTTGGAGACCAAAAAAAAGGAACAAGAAAGGGCAAAGAAGGAAGTTTCCCCCCTTGAAACAAAGGTGGTAAAGATAAATTTTGCAGATGCAGACAAGCTGCAAAAGGTACTTGTTAATCTTTTAACAAAGGATGAGAAGGGTAAGCTCAGGGGTAATATTGTGGTTGATACCCACACCAATTCCCTTGTGATTTCAGCAATAGAGACTGATATGAAGAAAATTATTGATCTTGTAAAGGTCTTGGACAAACCCACAGATCAGATTCACCTCAAGGCATATATTGTGGAGGCCAATCGAAATGTTGCAAGGGAGTTGGGTATTCAATGGGGTGGAAAATGGATGAATTCAATAAATGGAGGGAAAAATCAGATTGGCCTATCTGGTCCAATATCCAGTTATTCTGAAACAGGAGGAACTACTACTTCTATGGATACCTTTGGGACAGGTAAGAGTGGCACAGGTTTTGGTGTTCAATTTCCAATTGGAAGTATTTCCTCTCCATCTGCTACGTCCAAGGGAGCTGGGCTAAATATATTAATTGGAGATCCTGCCAAGAACATTTTGGAGATGCAGCTTTCTGCTCTGGAAGAAGAGGGACAGGTACATATCCTCTCTAGCCCGTCACTCACTACCTTAGACAACCAGATGGCCTTTACTGAGAGCGGTCAAAAAGTTCCATATGTAACAATTGATCAGGATGGAAACAGGGAAGTTGAATTTGAAGATGCAGTTTTGAGATTAGAGGTAACACCCCATGTTATTGCCGATAAATACCTTAAAATGGACATAAAGGTCAAAAAAGATGAGGTGGACTTTACCAAAACAGTTGATGGAAATCCCACAATAAACAAAAAAGAGACACAGACCTCACTCTTGGTATCAGATGGGGAGACAATTGTTATATCAGGGCTTAGCAAACAGACAATAAGGGATGCAGTCTCAGGTATTCCAGCCTTGAAAAATATTCCAGGGCTTGGTTATCTTTTTAAAGGAGATAGCAAAAGCAAGGAATTTGAGGATATACTTATCTTTATCACTCCAACTATACTAAAGAGCAAGGATAAATTAAAACACGATGTATCAGAAAGTAATCTCTCCCCTGAAGAAGTTGAAAGGATATCTGTTCCCTCAGGGAATAAGAGGGCTTCTGATTGGTTAAAAAAGAGCATTGGCTTTATTGAAAAGAAGAATTGGGATGAGGTTTTGAGGTGTGCTCATATTGCTGCGGACCTGGATCCATCCAATAAAATGGCATACTACAATATTTCTCTGGCATATTACAATAAAGAGAAGTATAGAAAATCACTTTTTTACATAAATAGATCACTTTTTCTGGATCCAAACTATGGAGATGGATTGAATCTAAAGGGAGAAATATTGGAAAAGTTGGGATATGTGGATAAGGCTTTAAAATTTTATGAAAAGGCCTGTTCATTAAATCTAAAAAATGCATGTGAAAACCACAAAAGGGTCTTCTATCTCTTGGAAAAATAGAGGATTATAATTTAAAATGGCTAGAAAAAAACTTGGGGAAATTTTAGTAGCTGAGGGGCTACTTACACCAGAACAACTTACACAGGCCCTGAAAGAGAAGCCCAGTTCCCAAAGATTGGGTGAGTATTTAATTAGATCTGGGATGGTTAAGGAAGATGAGTTGGTTAGGGCACTTAGTCGTCAATTAAATATACCTTTTTTTGTCCCTGAACGATATTCTTTGGATCCTTCCTTGCAGAAGGTCTTGCCCTATGAAATTGCTTCAAAAAATAGGGTGGTGCCACTTGGAGTTAAAGACAGGATCATTACATTGGGAATGGAAGACCCTCTGGATTTAGAAGCTGTTGATGAAGTGGAGATATTCACTGACAAAGAGGTTGATCCTGTTGTCTGTACTCCATCCCAGATAGATCAACTCTTAAGTACTCTCTATGGTTCAGATCAGGATTTAACAAAAGTCATTGATGAGATAGATAAATTGGAGATCACAACTGCAGAGGAATCAGATGTAGAAGGGGAACTAGAGATATCAAATCTAGCCGGGTTAGCTGAAGAGGCACCTGTTATCAGGGTGGTAAATTCCATATTGTCCCAGGCGGTAAAAGAAAATGCCAGTGACGTTCATATATCCCCTGAAAAGGAGAGGATTCAACTTAGATTTAGAATAGACGGCATTCTCTATGAGAGGCCAGCTCCTCCAAAAAAGATGTTTTTGGCAATTGCATCTAGGATTAAAATCCTTGCAAATCTGGATATAGCAAATACCAGAATACCCCAGGATGGTCGATTTACAATTAGGCTTGAAAACAAGGAGATTAATGTAAGGGTTTCAACCCTTCCCACTATCTATGGTGAAAATGTGGTACTTAGGCTGCTTGACATGAGCAGGCGTATGTATACCCTGGAGCAGCTTGGCTTTGATAAGAGGAATAGAGAAATAATTGAAGAAGTTGTTAAAAGTCCATATGGGATGATCCTGGCCACTGGACCAACTGGTAGTGGTAAGTCCACTACCTTATACACCATATTGAATATGATAAACACGCCAGATATTAATATTATTACCCTTGAGGACCCTGTTGAATACCGGATGAAAAATATAAGGCAGGTGCAGCTAAATAGAAAGGCAGGTATGACATTTGCCAGTGGACTCAGGTCAATTCTCAGACAGGATCCAGACGTGGTAATGGTTGGGGAGATAAGGGATGGGGAGACAGCCCAGATATCTGTACAAGCTGCCCTAACTGGCCATAAATTGCTCTCTACAGTTCATACCAACGATGCAGCAAGTGCAATAACAAGGCTTATTGATATGGGAATAGAACCTTTTTTAGTGGCGTCAACCCTCCTTGTATCCATTGCCCAGAGACTGGTAAGGCGCATATGCCCATATTGTGAAGAAGAATATATCCCAGATGCAAACTTAATAGAGTTTCTAGGTCTATCTAAGGAAGACATAAAGTATAAAAGGGGAAAAGGCTGTCCTCAATGCCATCATACTGGATTTATTGGCAGAATGGGTGTGTATGAGATATTGAGAAATGATGAGCAGGTCCAGGAACTGACAGTTAAAAATGTGTCGTCTAAAAGGATCACAAGAGAACTTGTGGAGGCAGGAAAGTTGAGGACACTTAAAGATGATGTCTTAGAGAAAGTGAGACACGGCCTTACAACCTTAGAAGAAGCTATTAAAGTCATTATTTCTTAAGAGCTATGGAATTTGTATATCAGGCAATAAATGATAAAGGGGAAGTAGTCAGAGGTATTGTTTCTGCTGATTCAATAGAAAAGGCAGAGGCCATCCTGTTTGATAGGGGGCTTTATCCTGAAGAAATCAGAAAACAAATTAATACCAGGGGATCTTCGTATTTAGACCAGTTAAGGGCCCGGGTATCAAAGGTAAAGGCCCCAGAGTTAATTATATTTACAAAACAGTTTAGGACTCTATTTCGGGCTGGGATATCCGTTGTTGAGATCCTGTCTATTTTAGAAAAACAGGTTGACAATTTAAAATTAAAAAATGTCATAAAAAATATGCAAGAGGATATAAAGGAAGGTAAGACCCTATATCAGGCCTTTTCCAACCATCCAGCTATATTTTCTAATCTCTACTGTGCCATGATCAGGGCAGGGGAAACCACTGGAGCACTGGTTGAGGTTATGGACAGGCTATGTTATTTGCTGGACCATGAATACAAGATCAAACAGGATATAAAGTCTGCTTTGCAATATCCAATAATTGTCTCCGTGGCATTAACTGGTGCTTTTTTCTTTTTGCTTACCTTTGTAATTCCAAAATTTGTAATGATTTTTAAAAGTGCCAAGATTACCCTTCCCCTACCCACAAAGATCGCTGTGAATCTCTACCATTTTTTAATCAACTACTGGTATTTGTGTATTTTAGGTGTACTTGCCTTGGTTTTTGGCCTTGCATTTTACTTTAAGACAGAAAATGGGCGATTGGTTAGAGACACCATACTTTTAAAAATGCCCATATTGGGTCCTGTTTTTCAAAAGGCGGCCATGTCTAGATTTTCAAGTATTTTCGCAATCTTGCAGGCAAGTGGAGTGGGGGTATTAAATGCCCTTGACATCCTGTCATCAACAATTGGAAATGCCGCTATATCCAGGGAGTTTTCAAATCTCAAGGAAAAGCTACGGGAAGGCATGGGTATTTCAGGACCCCTTAGCACTGCAAGATTTTTTACTCCAATGGTAATCTCCATGGTAGCTGTTGGAGAAGAGACAGGGAATTTAGATGAAATGCTATCTGAGATCTCAAAACACTATGACGAAGAAGTGGAATACGCTGTGGCAAAGATGTCAGCCAATCTAGGCCCAATCTTGATTGTGGGTCTTGCAGCTGTTGTTGGATTTTTCGCCCTTGCCATTTTCCTTCCAATGTGGGATTTGACAAAATTAGCCAGGATGTAGCTTTCCAAAACAAAAAAATCATTTCTTGCCTTTAAAATATATTTTTGCTTGAATTTGAACAAAAAAAACAGTAGCTTTTTTTTAATTTAATAACTCCCTTCGTCTTTTTGTTAAAATTTTGTTCCTAGTTGTTCTATGTTAAAGAAGAAATTAGTGTCTTAGTAACTTAATTTATTTTATAAAATATGGAGTGAGATAGATGAGTAAAATAACTCATAAAGGTAAGATTCTTGTGGTTGATGATGAGGAGAGTTTGAGGGAGATTTGCAGAGAGGCCCTGGTGGAACATGGGTATGATGTAATTGAGGCCAAAAATGGGAAGGAAGCAGCTCAACTCCTGAAAGATGATAAAGATATAGATATTGTACTTTCTGATCTAAACATGCCAGAGATGGATGGAATGGCCCTTATTGAGCATATTAACAGATACAATCTGGACGTGGAACTGGTTGTTATGACTGGTTTTGGGACCATAGAGACTGCTGTGGAAGTCATGAAAAAGGGAGCATTAGACTATATCCCCAAGCCATTTTATTTAAATCATCTTCTGGTAAAGATAGATAGTGCCATGAAGAGGAGGGAGGAAAAGAAGCAACGTGAAAGACTCGATAAATTAGTTCAAATCCTGAAATTAAATAGAGATCTGAATGCCAAGCTGGATTTAAGTGCGCTTTTGAATGAATTTTTGTTCCATGTGGAAAGGACCTTTTCTCCTGAGGGTACTGTGATTTTTGTAAAAGGAAATGGAGAGTTACATCCTGACAGGGTGAGGGGAAGTTTTAAAAATGACCCTGTATTGTTAAAGAAGGTGAAAGAAATCATTGAGTATTTAGTCAGAAAAAGGAGATCGAGTCTTCTGTTTATTCCAGGAAAGATAGAAGATGAAGATTTGAAAATAAGGGATAAGTTATTAGATACATCTAGACAAATTATGATATCTCCACTTATAAGTAAATCTGGAATAATTGGTTCAGTGTGTTTAACAAGGGGGCTTGATTCCCTTAATTTTAATTTTGATGACCTTCAACTCCTAACTGTGTTTTGTTCTCAGACTGCAGCAATCTTAGAAAACGCTAAACTTTACAATAGAGTTTGGGAGATGAACAGGGAGATAATAAGATCCCTGGCAAAGGCAGTGGAGGCTAAGGATTTGTATACTAAAGGTCATTCTGATCAAGTAGCATATTATGCAGTGAAGTTGGGAAGGCGACTTGGGTTAGACTCAAATGAACTTGATAAGTTGTACTGGTCTGGGATAGTCCATGATGTTGGCAAGATAGGAATACCAGATAATATTTTAAATAAGCCGGGAAAGCTAACCGATGAAGAATTTGATATAATGAAGAGGCATCCAGTAATAGGAAAGGAGATACTGTCCCAGATTGAGAGCCTAAGAGACATAATGCCAATTATTTATCACCACCATGAGAGGATAGATGGAAGGGGCTATCCAGAGAGGATAAAGGGGGATGAAATACCATTTTTGGCGAAAATAATAAGTGTGGTTGATGCCTACGATGCCATGACTTCTGATAGGGCATACAGGATGGCCATGGAACCTATCAAAGCTGCCTCTATATTAGAGTCTGGGGCAGGGATGCAGTGGGACCCTGAATTAGTTGATAATTGGCTTAAGGTATTAAAACAAGAAAAAAAAATATAATAATAGGGAGATAGGATATATGGACAAGGTAAAGGTATTGGTTGTTGATGATTCAGCCTTTATGAGAAAGGCAATTAGTGGAATGCTGGAAAAAGATCCCATGATTGAAGTTGTTGGAACTGCTAGAAATGGTGAGGAGGCCCTGGAGAAGATTAAGACTCTAGATCCAGATGTTGTGACCCTGGATATTGAGATGCCAAAAATGGATGGACTTACGGCACTTAGGCATATTATGATGGAATTTCCAAGGCCAGTTATTATGGTTAGTTCTCTTACCCAAGAAGGTGCAGAAGCCACTTTTAAGGCGCTGGAGCTTGGAGCTGTTGACTATATACCAAAACAACTGTCAAAGGTTTCACTGGAGATAGTAAAGATAGAAAAGGAACTCCAGGATAAGGTCAAGAGCGTTGCAAAGAAAAAAGGTAAGTTAAAGGTAAGACGTAGAAAAATTGTAGAAAAGGCAGTTGAGACCAGCCAGTTTAAGGGTAAGATGCAAAAAAGAGACCTTGTTGGAATAGGTGTCTCAACAGGAGGTCCAATGGCCGTTCAGCAAGTTTTAACCAAATTGCCAGCTGAGTTTCCTGCCCCTATTTTGATTGCCCAACATATGCCTGAAGCATTTACTGGTCCATTTGCAAAGAGGCTTGATGAGATGTGCAAGATTTCTGTTAAAGAGGCAGAAAATGGTGAAGTTGTAAAATCTGGGGTTGCTTATATTGCAAGGGGAGGACACCATCTTAGAATGGTTCAGAAGGTAAGCAGAATCGAGTTGGAGGTAAGCACTGAGCCAAAGGATGCGCTGTACAAGCCATCGGTAAATGAGCTAATGTATTCAATAGCTTTAGGTGTTGGGAAACGGGGACTTGGTGTAATTTTAACAGGAATGGGGAATGATGGCCTAAAGGGTATAGAGGCACTTAAAGATAGGGGTGGTAGGGCACTTGCTCAGAGTGAAAAGACGTGTGTTGTATACGGTATGCCTAGGGCAATAGTTGAGGCCAACCTTGCAGATGAGGTGGTAGATATATCAGATATGGCAGAGGCAATAATTAGAAATCTATATGTATAAAATTTAAGAAGCAACTATGATGGAAAATTGTAGGACTTATATTGAAAGATTGATCTCAGATGACCCATCTGAGGTCAGGGAAATGTGTTTTAGGATTGGAGAGGATGGCTGTATAGAGGGGATACCTCATCTTGTAGAGCTACTAAAGCATGAAGATATAGGTGTTCAGGAGGCCGCAGAATTATCCCTCAGGAAATTGGGAGGAGAGAGGGCGGTGGAGTCCCTGATTCCTCTTTTGTGGGAGGAAAGACCTTGTATTAGAAATGTGGTAATAGATATACTAAGAGACATAGGGTCCCAGGGGGTAGATCTCTTGTTAGATCTTCTATATGAAGAAGATCCTGATATTAGAATATTTGTAGTGGATATTTTGGGACACACAGGTAATGTGATGGTGGCTCGTGCACTTTGTGAGATACTTCTAAATGATCCTGATCCCAATGTAAAGGCACAGGCCGCTATAAGTTTGGGAATGCTTGGATTTCTTGAATCTGTTCCCTGTCTGGAGAAGGCATTAGAAGATGAAGAATGGGTGAAATTTTCAGCAATAGATGCCCTGAAAAAGATAGGTAGTGAGTCATCTGCAGAAATACTTATAAACTATCTGGGGAAGGGTTCTGATTTAATAGATTCTGCCATAATAGATGCCCTGGCTCAGATGGGAAAAGTGAGAATAGTGCCTATTTTAATAAATAAATTGGATACAGAAAACGTCCCTTTGAGAAATAAAGTAATTCAAGCCTTGGTTAATTTATTGGGGGAGAGGACGCTGGAAATTCTAGATAGAGGTCAGAGGGACAAGTTTAAGCATTATTTTTTTGAAGCCCTCTCAGATGAGGACAGGGATGTTCAACTGGCTGCTTTAAGGGGGCTGTCATATGTAAAGGGGGAAGATGCAGCAAATGCCATTTTTGAATATGCGCTTACTCTGGACCCAGAAAATGATGAAGAATTACTAGAAGAAGTTGAAAATATTTTAAAAGAAATTGGAGTTTCAGATGGATTAATTGAAGGAGCCCGTTCTAAAGATGAATATAGGGCCAGGCTTGCCATAAAAATATTGTGTCAAATGGAAGATGATAGGGCATATGAAGAACTTACAAAAATTTTTTGGGAGCAAGATAGGGATTTTCAGAGGGAAATTGCTCTTGAGCTGAGCCAAAAGAACCATCCGCTATTAAAAGATTTTTTCTTAAAGGTGCTTAAAGAACACAAAGATGGCAAGGTCATAAAATGTGGTTTGAGATTCCTTGGGGAGAAAATGAAGTGTGAAGATGCAGAATCAGAAATAATTAAATTCTTAGACCATCCTTACGACGATGTTAAGGAAGTAGCCCTGCAAGCCGCCATTTCCATTGGCACAGAGTCTGTTAAGCAAGAATTTATGCGAATGAAAAAAGATGAAGATCCTATTAAGAGATTTATGGCAATATATGGATTTGGGAGTTTGGGGGATAAGCGATTTTTGGCAGATATAAAAGAGGCCTTTTGTGATGAGGTGGAGGATGTTAGAAAAGTAGCTGTGGAGGCCTATGCCCAATGTGCTGATTCAGATGAGGAGGTTTTAGAAGTATTATCTCCAATGTTAGAAGATGGTAGCAGAGATGTTAGATTGGCTGTTCTAGATGTATTGTCTCATGTTAAATTAAGGGATAAAGTAAGGGATTTGATTATTCCTCTGCTTAAAGATAAAGATGATTGGGTTCGTATTAGGGCAGTTGAGATACTTGGAAATATAAAGGAAGGTGTAGAACCAAGTATATTACGGCCTTTACTTAATAGTAAAAATAATTTGCTTAGAATAAAGACTTTAGAGGCCCTTGATAACATTGGTGGTGAACAGGTCACAAGGATATTTATTGACCTCTTAAAAACGGAACGGGATCCAGAAGTACAAAATACAATTGAAAGGATGCTTTCTAAAAAATGAGGATACGTTAAGTATGGTATTTTTGACTAAAACTACAACTCTTCGTAAAGATTATAAAATCAGTGATGAAGAGTTTAAACTTTTAAGAGATTTTATCTATAATCAGACAGGAATTTATATTGCAGACAATAGAAAATATTTATTGGAGACGCGACTGAGAAATAGGCTCAAGGAATTGGGTCTTAGTTCTTTTTCAGAATATTACTATTTTTTAAAATATGATCCTTCCAGAAGAAAAGAGCTTGAAAAACTTTATTCAGTTGTAACCACAAATGAAACTTCTTTTTTTAGAAATGAGCCCCAATTAAAAGTTTTTCAAAATATAATTTTGCCAGAGGTAATTAATCGAAAGAAAACAGTTAAAAAACTCAGAATATGGTCTGCTGGATGTTCAACAGGTGAAGAACCCTATACAATAGCCATAATCCTTCACGAGGTCTTGAAAGGAGAAATAAAAAATTGGGATATAAAGATAACTGCAAACGATATCTCGGCAGATGTGATTAGAGCGGCGAAGAGGGGAATATATGGAGAATATTCACTGCGTACAACCCCTGGATTCATAAAGGCAAGATATTTTGATGTTATTTCTGAGGGTAGATATAAGATAAAAAGAGAAGTCCAACAACTAGTGGAGTTTAAACAGATAAATCTAGTAGATGGACTTCAAATAAGACAAATTGATAAATCCCAGGTTGTTTTTTGTAGGAACGTTATTATTTATTTTGATGATGTCGCCAAAAAAAAAGTAATAAATTTTATTTACGATAATTTAGAACCTGGTGGTTATTTGTTTTTGGGGCATTCTGAGACCTTACACAATCTGTCAAGGGCCTTTGTGCCTAAATATTATCCTGGTTCAATTGTTTACAAGAAGGGGGAGGTTCGTGGAGGATAGTAAAGATAGGAGAAAGTATCAGAGGTTGAATAAAGAACTCAGAGTAGAGTTGAAGAGATTTATATTCCCAGTAAAGAGTCAGAAGGTTATTAAGACCAAGTGCTTGAACATAAGTCCTGGCGGAATCCTTTTGGATGTAGGAGAGAAGTTTAACATAGGTGAAAAAATACAACTTACTTTATATGTACCAGGGCTAAACAGATATCATCCAAGTTTTTTTAAGGTTTTTGAGAGTTCACTTAATCAATCACTGGTGGCGGTAGCTGAAGTAGTTAGAGTGGAACTTAGGGGTGGAAGCTATAAGGTGGGGGTAAAATTTTTAAATATATATGAGGATGACTGGAAGGCCTTATACAACCTTCTGTCTAGGGAAATTAAGAGTTAAATGGCCATATCTCACACAAATATTTTGGCAATAGCAAATCAAAAGGGTGGGGTGGGTAAGACTACCACAGCACTTAGTCTTGGAGCCGCTTTTGTTTTATTAGGAAAAAAAACACTTGTAGTGGATTTAGATCCCCATGCATCGGCAACAATCCATCTTGCCTATTATCCCGAGACCATTACAATAAGCGTTTTGGATATGTTTTTACGAGAAGAAATTGATCTGGATTTTTTATATTCATTGATAAAGAAGGACAAGAGACATTTTTTTGATTTTATCCCAGGTTCCATAAAGCTTTCAATGGTGGAGTCCGAATTAAGAGAAAGACCGGGAAAAGGGCTTATTTTAAAAAAAATAGCTAGAAAACTAACGGGTCAATATGAATACATAATTTTAGATTGTCCCCCAAATTTTGGGATAATCCTTGTTAACGCACTGGTGGCGTCAACACTCACAGTTATACCTATTCAGGCGGAATTTTTGGCACTTCATGGGTTGAAACTTACTTTTGATACTATAAGGATGTTGAATAAAGTTTTGTCTAAATCTATTTACTATAAAGCCCTTGCAACTATGTTTGATCAAAGGGTTGGTGCATGCAAAAGGGTGGTTGATGTCCTTAAGGAGAACTTAAAAGACAGATTTTTTGAAACCATTATCTCAATTGATACAAAGTTTAGAGAGGCCAGTGCCAGAGGTGAGATTATATATAATCTTTATCCAAACAGTAGGGGTGCAAAACAGTACATGCAGCTTGCAAAGGAAATAGAAAGTATAAGGGTATAATAATCATGGGTAGAAAGACTCCAGAACAATATCTTAAAGAGCATGTAATATTGCCAGAAGAGGCAGATGAAAAGGGAAGTTATAGCTCCTATGAGTTAGAGTTTATAAAAAAATACCTTGGTGAGGAGACACCTCCAGTAATAGATGTACACGGTCAAAAGATATCAGAGCCATCTGCTTATATAGAAGATGATATCAGATCTTTTGAAGAGGTTCAACTAGTTGGTTTTGAGATAGGAGATAGAGAAATTGCATTTCCAATACACTATGTCCAGGAAGTTATAAAAATGGTCAACTATACTAAGTTGCCATCATCTCCACCTAACGTTGTTGGTGTTATTAATTTGAGAAATAACATTGTGCCTCTCCTTGATGTTTATCCACTGATCTGTGACAGGACAAAAAATATAGAAGACTATAGATTTATAGTGATTTGTAATTTTAAAGAGTTTAAAATTGGTGTATTAGTTGAAAGGATAACTACCATGCACAAAGTTCCACAACAGGACCTGGAATGGAATATAGATAGCCGGATTGGTGCTAGTGGCGTTACAATGGGACTCATTAAAAAAGATGAAAGATTGATAGGTATTATGGATATAAATAAGTTAGTTGAAATTGTAATGGGTAGTTGACGAAGTTTATGTTTGTATGGCACTTGAAAAAAAAGAGAAATTTTTTTAATTGTTATCCCATATAGTAAAAAAATAAATTGGCAAAGAAGGAATGCTATGTCTGAAAAAAAAGCAATTTTAATTGTTGACGATTCAAAAACTGTGAGGAATTTGGTTTCATTTGTGATAAAAAAGGCAGGGTTTAAGGTTGTTGTTGCAGAAGATGGGCTAGATGGCCTGGAAAAACTATACTCTAACCCCGATATTGTGCTGGTGGTGAGTGACGTAAATATGCCCAGGATGGATGGCCTTACTTTTATAAAAAATATCAGAGAGCAAGAGGCCTTTCGAGATTTACCCATTATAATCCTAAGCACAGAAGGTGAAGACAAGGATATACAAGCAGGCCTAGAGGTAGGAGCTGATATTTATATGGTGAAACCAGCACAACCTCATAAGTTGCTTAAAAATATAAATATGTTACTTGGAAAAAAGAAATAAAAAAAGGATATGGGCCATGATGATGGATCAGGAAGTCTTGATAGATTTTATAGCTGAAGCAAGGGAACATCTAGAAACCATAGAACCCAATTTATTGGAACTGGAGAAAAATCCAGATGATCTTAGTCTGATAGATGAGATTTTTAGGCCAATGCACTCTTTAAAAGGTGCTTCTGGGTTTCTCAATTTAAACAAGATGAATAAATTGGCACATAAGGCAGAGAATATATTAGATGAGATGAGAAAGGGGAATTTAAAAAATACCCCTGAAATTATGGATGTAATTTTAGCTGCTACAGATGCCCTGAGACAGATGCTGGACAATCTAGAGGAAACTGGAGAAGAGGGAGATGTTGAAACTGAATCAATTATTGAGACAATAGAAAGCCTGTTAAAAGGGGAAATTCCCACATCCTCAGTTGAGGAGTCAGGATCTAGTAAAGGAGATAGTGAAGATAAAGGTTATTTACTTACAATTAATAGTCCTGAACACTTAAACGACTTTTTGGAGGAAGTTGAGGATAACATAGAGAATTTGAATAAGCTTTTGGTAGATATAGAAAAAGAGCCAGAAAGAAGTGAAGAAATTATTCAAGACATCTTTAGATACTTTCACAATTTAAAGGGCAATAGTGGGCTTATAGGATACAAGGAATTTTATGATCTGACCCATAAGGCTGAAAGCTTACTCAATTATTTTAGGCAGAATAAAGAGAAGATTCCCAGTGATATTTTAGATCTTCTTTTAAAGACCCTGGATCTCTTAGAGGAGATGGTGGATGCAATAGATCAGGAAAGTGGATTGGTAACCCCTCCTGATCTAAAAGGACTTCCCCAGGAACTGGAAAAGGTTATATCAAGATTAACAGGTTCTAAAGAGTCTGAAGAATCTGCTGCAGATAAAGGATTAGATGAGGGAGCAGAAGAAGCATTGGAAGAAGGTATGCATGTGGATGACGAGGATCTATCTATTTTTCTTGAGACTGTTAGACAACAGTTTGAAAATATAAAACTTGCCCTAGGTACCTTGGAGAAAGAACCAGATAATAAAGAGTACATTGATGGACTATATAGGGCCTTTATTTCCCTTAAAAATGCCTGTGAATACATGGAACTTGACGAATGTGCCAAATATGCTGATCAGACTGCTGTTTTAGTTGATCAGGGGAGGAATATGGAGGGAGGCTTTGATACCCTGCTCTCCATATTGTCCCAAGAGTCTGAGATACTGGAAGAGATGATAAATAAAGAGATAGAGAAACTCACAAAATCGCAGGTAGAAAAGATCTCAGAGAAACAGGATGAAGACGTTGGGTCACAACAAGAGATAAAAGAACAACCTGAGGTCAAAAAAGAAGAGACTAAAGAATCTAAAACTCAGCTCACCGACAATAAGAAAGGAGAACAAGATAAAAATAAACCACAAAAGTCTCAAAAAATTAAGAGCTCTGCAACTATAAGGGTAGACCATGAGAAATTAGATCATCTTATGAATTTAATAGGAGAGCTCATTATCAATAGAAATAGATTTGTAATGCTCACAAAACAACTGGAAGAGAGCCAAAATCTATCTGATATGATTCAATATTTTTATGAAACAACTGATGCCCTTGGGAGGATTTCTGACGATCTGCAAGATACCATTATGCAGGTGAGGATGGTGCCAATTCGAACTGTATTCTCCAGATTTCCAAGATTGGTTAGGGATTTAAGCAGGAAAAGTGGTAAAAAGATTGACCTTATCATTGAAGGTGAGGATACAGAGCTGGACAAGAGCCTTGTTGAGTTAATTGGTGATCCAATCCTACATCTTATTAGAAATGCAGTGGATCATGGTCAGGAAAGCCCTGAAGAGAGAGTGGCTGCAGGGAAACCAGAAGTTGGAAAAGTGTGGCTTCGCGCATTTCATGAGGGAAATTCTGTTATGATTGAAGTGGAAGACGATGGTAAGGGTATAGATCCTGAAAAAATAAAGAGCAAGGCCATAGAAAAGGGAATAATAACCCCGGAAGATGCCGAAAAAATGGATGATCGAGAAGCAATTGAACTTATCTTTGCCCCTGGTTTCTCCACCGCTGAAAAGGTGACAGATGTCTCTGGTCGTGGGGTGGGCATGGATGTTGTGAAAAATAACATCAAAAGTCTAAATGGAAATGTTTTTGTACACAGTGAAGTTGGTAAGGGAACAAAATTTACCTTATCTCTCCCCCTTACCCTTGCTATTATTGAGGCCCTTTTAGTGGATGTTGGGAAACAGACATATGCAATACCCTTAGATGCAGTGTCTGAAACCACAAAGATCAGCTCAGATAAGGTTTATGAGGTAAACAGGAGGAAGACAACCACCTTAAGGGGTGAGGTGGTAGGTCTGGTTGAGCTTGGAGATATATTGGGTGTGAAAAATGGAAGCGGAGGAGATAGAGAAATACTTCCTCTGGTAATAATTTCAGTTAATGAGAGAAAGCTTGGCGTGATTGTTGACAGGCTACTCCACAGACAGGAGATAGTAATCAAATCAATGGGTGATTACCTGGGTGATATTCACGGATTTGCAGGGGCAACCATTCTTGGGGATGGTAGGGTGATTTTGATCCTTGATCCAAATGAGATTATGAGTATTGCAACAGCCACTAAAAGGTAACAGATTAATGTGCCTATTTCTTTAGCTCCGATTATTGATTGTTATGGAGTAAGTGAATAGTGATTAGTTTTTAGTTATTAGTGAAAGGGTGAAGGATGAAGGTAGAAGGGTGAAGAAGACCTCGAACTTTGAACGTTGAACTTTGAACCTTAGGCACCCACAGACACAGCTAGATTAATATGTAATATCGTCAAAAATTACAGGGACCCTTTTTTTCAAGTCTTCTAAAAGGGGTATCATTATTTCTCTTATCTGTGGATGTGCCCTTTTTGAGCATCTAAGCTTAAGTACATGACGCCATTCTCTGAAATTTGCACTCATCACAATTTCTGCCTTGAGGCTATTGGGAAGTACAGAACGGGCTTCTTCAGGCCGTGCTCCACATCTGAGTAAATCCATGTATGCTTTTTCAGCCTGCTCCATGGCATTTAGCCATACATTATATTCTTGAGATCCCTCTTTAAAAAAACATGGCTTTATTACTGTGATCTCAGATCCAAAGCGATCCATGGAATAATTGGCATACCTAGTGCTTTCCTGGGAATAAGCTGCCAGCCTGTGTCTCACTAGCTCATGGGTTACTCCACGATCACATATAAACTTCACAGTTAAAAAGCTGTGCTCAATTACGCTTTCATGACCTGATCTAATTATTCTTCTAATAAATTCCTTGGCAGAATCGTGGGAGATTTTATGTTCAGATTTATAACAGGTCCTTCCAGCAGTTTCTATTACCTTTAAGATATCCTCTGGCTCTGGGAGATATAGTATTTCGTATGAGGGCTCTATTACTTTCATGACGCTACTCCAAAATTTGTATTTTTAAATGGTTATAGGCAGACCTTGTTGCAACCCTGCCCCTGGGTGTCCTTTTTATAAATCCAAGTTGAATTAAATATGGTTCGTAAATTTCTTCCAGTGTCCTGACCTCTTCACAGCATGCAGTGGCAATGGTCTTGATTCCAACAGGACCTCCTCCAAATTTATTGATTAAGACCCTGAGTATTCTCCTGTCCATGGAATCCAGCCCAAGGGGATCAATATCAAGCCTGTTAAGTGCCCTTTTTGCCACCTCTTCTGTTATTTTTTCATCTCCCTCAACCATGGCAAAGTCAATTACCCGTCTAAGGAGTCTGTTGGCTATCCTCGGGGTTCCCCTGGACCTCCTGCCAATTTCCAGTGCCCCATGCCTTGAAATTTCTATTCCCAGGACCCTGGCTGACCTTAAAATTATATTTGCAAGCTCATCTGGTGAATAAAAGTTTAGTCTGAAAATTACTCCAAACCTGTCCCTTAATGGGGAGCTTAAAAGTCCAATCCTGGTGGTTGCGCCAATTAAAGTGAATGGTTCTAAATCAATTTTCACGGTCCTTGCCCCTGGTCCTTGCCCTATGACAAGATCCAGTTTAAAGTCTTCCATTGCAGGATATAAAATTTCCTCAACTGCTGGGTGGAGTCTATGTATTTCATCTATGAACAATATGTCATTTGTGTTTAAATTTGTCAAAATAGCAGCAAGGTCTGCCCCCCTTTCTATAACAGGGCCAGAAGAGGTCATGAGATTTACTCCAAGTTCACTGGCAATAATCTTTGCTAGGGTGGTTTTTCCAAGGCCAGGATTTCCGTAAAGTAGTATGTGGTCTATGGCCTGGTTTCTCTCTTTTGCTGCTTTTATAAATACTTTCAAGTTCCTTTTCAGCTCTTCCTGTCCAATAAATTCATCTAAATTTTGTGGTCTAATGGATTCATCTTTTATTTTTTTCATGATTTTTTGCTAATTTTTTTAGAACATTCCGTATAATTTCTTCCACTAACAAGTCTGGATCGTTATTTATTTCCTGTTTTATGAAAAAATCAACTTCATCTTCCCTGTATCCAAGATTTTTTAGAGCTGATAATGCATCTAGGTATATTTGGTTATTTATTTTCTCAGGTTTTAGCCTGGATATATTTATATCCCGGGATTTTTCCAGTTTTTCTTTTAATTCCAATATAATCCTTTTTGCCGTTTTTTTGCCTATCCCTGGGACCTTGGTCAGTGCTGATACATTTTCTTTAAATATTGCTTCAATTAATTCATCTGGGGAGATCTCAGATAAAATATTAACTGCGCTCCTTGGACCAAGCTTTGTAATCTGGATAAGGCTTGTGAAAAGGTCTTTTTCTTCACTTGTAGCAAATCCATATAGGTCTATTGCATCCTCCCTGACAACAGTCTTTATAAAAAATCCAATTTCTTCTTTTTTTAAAGAGTTGTTGCCTGGCAAATGGTGTTTGGGGATAGTTACTTCATAGCCAACTCCCGAAGGAGTTAGAATAGTAACAACATCCCCTTTGATGAATATAATTTTCCCCTTTATGTATCCTATCATTTGTATTTCTTAAGTGTAGTCCTGATTAAGTGGTGGCAGATGGCAATTGCAATTGCATCACTGGCATCCTTTGGCCAGACAGGTTTTTCCCCCAAAATCTGACCAACCATAAAGGCAACCTGTGATTTGTCTGCCCTTCCCCTTCCAACAATGGTCTTTTTTACCAGGGTTGGTTCATAGGTATGGATGCTAATATTGTTATTTGTGCATGCCACCATGGCAGCTCCCCTTGCATGGCCCAAAGTAAGGGCTGACCTAATATTTACAGACATAAATACATCTTCAATTGCAGCTTCTTCTGGGGAGTATTTTTTTATGATACTTACTACTTCATTGTATATATACGATATCTTCTGGCTAATATCTTCTTTGGGATTTGGAGATATGACCCCGCTATCCACAAGGGTTAAACTCTGTCTATCCCCGGTTATTATACCAAACCCAGTATGTCTAATACCAGGGTCAAGTCCTAAGACTACCATAGGTTAATTTTTTAATTCTTCGTATAGTTCATCTGGAATTTCAAAATTGGCGTGTACCTTTTGCACGTCGTCGTGGTCATCTAATTGTTCATAGAGCTTCAATGCCTTTAGGGCAGTTTCTTTATCTAAATTTACATAGTTTTGAGGGATCATGGTTATTTCCGCATTTTCAAATTCAATCCCAGCCTTTTCATAAGCTTCCTTTACCTTGATAAAGTCTTCCACAGATGTTCTAACTTCATATGAATCCCCATCATCTACTATGTCTTCTACACCTGCCTCAAGACCCACTTCCAGGAGTTCATCTTCAGAATACTTTTCCTTGGAAAAGGTGAGAACTCCCATTTTTTCAAACATCCAGCCCACACATCCTGTCTCACCTAGATTTCCATTGTTTTTACTGAATATCTTTCTGATTTCAGCAACAGTCCTATTTTTGTTGTCAGTGACTGCCTCTACAATTATCGCAACGCCACCTGGACCATATCCCTCATATACAACTTCATCTAAGGATCCTGCAGAAATTTCCCCTGTACCCTTTTTGATGGCGGTTTCAATCTTGTCTTTGGGCATGTTAATGCTTTTGGCATAATCTATTGCCATTCTGAGCCTGGAATTCATAGTAGGGTCTCCGCCACCTACCTTTGCAGCAACCATTATCTCTTTAGTAGCTTTGGTAAACAGCTTTCCCCTTTTTGCGTCCTGGCGACCTTTTCTGTGTTTAATATTTGCCCATTTACTATGTCCTGCCATATTTCCTCCTACAAAAATTAGATTAAGCTAATTTCCTAAAACCCAAAATAAAGGTTTCTTTGCTCTCAGACCTGGAGCTTTTAGGCTTGTAGGTCTTAACTATTTTGAAAAATTTACGTACCTTTTTCTGAAAATCAGGGACATCAGGGCCATTAAAAATCTTGACAACAAATGAGCCCTGGTCCTTTAAAAATTTTAAAGCAATGTCAAGTGCATTTTCGGCAAGTTCTAGGGAACGTGACTGGTCTGTTATCTTAATCCCTGTGGTCTTTGGGGCCATATCGCTGAGTACCACATCAAATGGACTGTTTGAAGAGATAATGGTCTCCATGGGTGCGTCCATATTCAATATATCCCCTTTTAAGAAAATTATACCTTGGGAGATGGGGATTTTTAGCTCATTTAGATCAATAGCAATAACTTTGCCAGACGCACCGATTCTTGATTTAGCATACTTGGTCCATGAACCTGGGGATGCCCCAAGATCAAGTACCACCTGACCTTTTTTAAAGATATTAAACTTCTTGTCTATCTCTTTTAGTTTATAAACTGACCTGGCTGGAAAGTCTTCTTTTTTGGCCTTTTTAAAGTAATAGTCCCGGTAATTTTTCAAATTTTTCTCCTATCCCCTGAATTCAAACAAAATATATATGAAAAAGCCTACAAAGCCAAGGGGAAAACAGGTGATAGCCGTTTTAAATTGGACTTTTTGAGATAATATCAATGATCTCTTCCACGGTAAATAATTTTCCCTTTCCAATTCCAGGACACTGTCTTTCAATTTCTTTCCAGTTTTTTTCATTTCTCAAATTTTTGAGCCAGAATGGATAAGTCCTGCACTGCATTGGACGGACAGGATATATGGCACATGATTTATCTTTGTAAAAAACACAATTCCCATTTTTTAATTCTTTAATGCTATATGAATCTCTAAAAGGGTATAAAAAATCTTTTTTGAATTTTTTGGTATCTATATTCAGGAAATCTGAAATTTTTTTTATTTCTTCTTCTGTTACATATACAGTTCCTGGTTCACCTGTGCAACACTTTCCACATTGCTGGCATTTAAATCTAATTCCATTTGCGAAAAAATATCTCTTTAAATCCACTATAAATTACCCCTGACCAAAAAATTTTCTTTTAAATCCTCTGTATTGTATCTGAAATAACAATTGATCCCTGAGTTTACTTCTGTGATAGCATTTCCCCTTTCATCTTCAAATAAATAAGTTCCGGGATCTATTTTGGGCCTATTTAGACCTGGCATAAGGATTTCTAACCCTTTGTCTATGTCTATTTTATGCCTTACAGAAATTAAATATTTATCAGTTGATACCCTTTTTAATACCTTGAACACAACTGGATTTTTGTTACTTTTTGCCTCAAGTACATTTACCCTTTTCCCTGGTAAAAAGAATCCCGTATTTAATACCCTTGTGGCGGTATTTTTTAGTTCCTTTAGATATAAGGGCAGCCTTAATTTTTTTTCTTGTAAATCCTTAAGGGCTGTTTTATATACATCAATTACAACTCCAAGATATGAGCTTGTCTTATTGCGGCCTTCAATTTTTATGGCATCAATATTATTTACACAAAACCATTTTAAGTATTTAATTAGGCATAGATCTTCAGCAGCAAAAAAAGAGCTAAATTCATGATCCTCAAAATATTCCCATAAGATCCTGCCTGGCCTTTCCTTTTCCTCCACTGCAATACCTCTAATTTTATATAAAAATCTACACGGGTGGGTACAGAGCCCTTGATTTGCAGATCTGTTATTTAAGTAAGCGCTTAAACTGCACCTACCAGAGATTGCCATGCACATGGCACCGTGGACAAAGACCTCAAGCTCTATATCCTTATGTGCATCTCGAATACTTTTTATGTGTTTTAAAGTTGTCTCTCTGGCAAGGTTTATTCGCTTAATTCCCTGTTTTTTCCAGAATGAAACACTTTGGCTATTTGATGTGTTTGCCTGGGTAGATAGGTGGATGGGTAGATGGGGACACTCCTGTTTTACTATTTCTATGACACCTGGGTCTGCACATATTACCCCATCAAAGGGTATGTGTTCAATTTCCTTGAGGTATGTTTTAAACTGACTTATTTGGTGGTCATATAAATATGCATTTAAACAGAGATAAGCCTTTTTCTTGTATCTTTTAATGAGTTTTACTGAATTTGTTAGCTCTTTGTTTGTAAAGTTTGCCCCCTTTGCCCTTAAGTTAAATTTTTCACCACCAAGATATAGTGCATCTGCTCCATAAGTCAGGGCAGTTTCCAGTCTATCCATGTTGCCAGCAGGGCAGAGGAGTTCTGGAATTTTCAACTAAAGCCCCCTTTTTCTCCTGTATCTCTTCATCTCTTCAACAAGCTTGTAGGGTATCTTTAAATTACCCCTACCCCAACCAAGCTGTATATGTTTTTTTACTGTTCCATGGAAATCTGATCCCCCACTAACCAGCAGATCAAGTTCCATACAAAACTTGAGATAGGTTTCAGTCTGTTCTTTTGTGTGTTCAGAATAATACACCTCCATGCCATCTAACCCCATTTCCTTGAGTCTGATTAGCTCTTGTCTTAATTTTTCATCTGATAGGTTGAGGGAAAAGGGATGGGCCAAAATTACTGTTGCGCCTTCTTTTTTTAAAATAGAGATTGCCTTTTTAGGAGAAAATTTGGTCTTTGGGACATATGCAATTCCAGATGGTCCAATGTATTTGTCAAATGCTTCTTTTATGTCTTTAGCTGCCTTTTTTGCCACAAGGACCCTTGCTATGTGGGGCCTACCAACAGTTGATCCTGTCTCTACTATGCCAAGCACATCCTCATATGAAATATCTACTCCAGCATCTATTAATTTCTCAATTATCTGCTTGTTTCTATCATGTCTTTTTTTTCTTAAATACTCAAGTTCATAAGCTACGTGTTTGGGTTCAAGGGGCAGCCACAGGCCAACTATATGCATCTGTCCCATTGGATATTCAACACTTAGCTCGCACCCTGGAATCACTTCCACACCTTTTTCTTTTCCAGCAAAATAGGCTTCTTTTAGACCCTTTGTGGTGTCGTGGTCAGTTATTGCTATTGCCTTAAGACCAATTTCTCTGGCAAGTTTAACGACCTCTGTTGGTGAATAGGTCCCGTCTGATGCAGTTGTGTGCACATGTAAGTCAATGTATTCCATTAGTCTTAGCTCCTGTTTTATAAGAAAAAACCGTTTGATCTTTTTTAGTTGGTTATTTAGATTTAGTCAAATGAGGAAATTAATATAGTGAATAGTGGATAGTGGGTAGTGGAAGGTAGAAGGGCGAAGGGTGTATGTGAAAGTGTGAGTGTATATGGGAGTTACAGACCACAGACACAGATCACATACACAGACACATCAAAGCTTGAGACTTTGGAGTTAATGGAATAAGCAAAAAAAGTTCACCATTTTTTTTGAGGAGGTTTAAAATGGCGTTAAACAAAGAATTACTGGATATTCTGGCATGTCCAAAGTGCAAGGGGGATCTGGAGCTTACAGAAAACGAAGATGGGCTCATATGCTACCAATGTAAGCTGGTTTACCCAATAAAAGAAGAAATCCCCATTATGCTTATTGAAGAAGCAATAAAATTGGAAGATTTTATTGGTAGTAACCAGGACTAAAATTTAATATCCCCACTTGACACCTCCTGTTTTGATATTAATTTCTATGTTAGAAATGATTAAGAAAATAGAAAATAAAAACATAAAACAGGAGGTGATTTGATATGGTACTAGATTTTAATACATTATATGATATACCAAGTACAATAGAGAAGTTTTTTGATGAACTGTGGGCTCCATTAGAGATAAGTCAAAGGAGACTTGCCTATCCTCCAATCAATATTGCAGAAGATGAGAATAATATTTATGTAGCAATGGAGCTTCCTGGAGTAGATGTAAAAGATTTAGATCTAACAATCTCTGATAAGAGTTTGATATTAAAAGGTGAAAGGAAATCAGATGAAGCTGAATACATTCGTCAGGAAAGGCCAACAGGTTATTTTCAAAGAATTATAAATTTAAATGTTGATGTTCAAAGGGATAATATTAAAGCTAAGATGAAAAATGGAGTCTTGGAAGTAGTTCTTCCAAAGGTAGAAGAGATAAAACCAAAAAAGATACAGATTGAATCTTAAATAGAAAAAAGGAGGTGATATTATGGCAACTGAAGTAGTAAAAAAAGAAGAATATCCAAAGGTACAGCCTTTTACAGATATAATACATAAAGACAATTCCTATTACATTGTAATGGATATGCCAGGAGTACCAAAGGAAAATCTAAATATATCAGTAGATAAAGATGTATTGACCATTGAGGCAAAGACTGACTTTCCTACCTTTGAAGGAAAGGATTTGCTCAGGAGTGAGTTTGGTAATGTAAAATACGTAAGACAATTTACATTATCAGATGCTGTTGATAGGGAAAAGATTTCTGCCAACTTGAAAAATGGGGTATTAACACTTACCCTGCCAAAGGCAGAAAAACTTCAGCCAAAGAAGATAGAGATACAAGCTGAATAAAAAGGCCGGGTTTGTCCCGGCTTTTTTATTTTCTTTAAATCAAGGGGAAAGTAGATCCAGCTTCTTTAAATACATATACAAGGGGTCTTTTCCCAAGCTTTTTAGATCCTTTCTCTATTACCTGTTGTGGAGCATAAAAGTTTTCAAAAATCCCCAATTTTTTTGTCTCATCCCTGGATATTGTTGGGGCATGTACATACAATCTATAGTCAGCCACTAAATTCACAGTATAATAGGTCAAAAATTTCTCTTCGGGATTTTTATTTGCGCTAATTAATTCCACAAATTTCCATATCCTCTTTTTTCCCAAGACCTTTAACAGGAGTCTTAGGAATGGTAAAGGAAGGGATCTGTTGGGGAGGGTTATGTCATCTATTCCTTTTTTTGCCGCTAAAAATCCCATTATTATTCCGTTTTTCTTAACAGCTGGAAGGGTGTTCGCAACCCCTTTCATCCCCTGTTTTAAATTTATATCCATGGGATGAGAGCTAACTATTATTCCATCTGCCTTTTTTGGTACATTCAACCCAGATATTTTTTTGCAGATGCAAATCCCCTCTCTATGGGCAGATATTGGATGGCCGCTTACACAGTCAATTATCCTATTTTCCCCGTCAAGCAGGACATTTACCATAAAGATATCTTTTTTTAACAGGTTGTATACCTCTTCCAATTGAAGTCTAAAGGAATTTCTGTGAGGTTCATATCCAACCCTGTTTACCTCATAAGGTGGCCTGGCAATGAGCATGTGGTGTTCTGAAATGGATTTAGCAGACCCAAGGCCAGGGAAGATGAGCTTCATGCCTCCGCCATATCCTGCCCACAGATGGGGTTCAATCATTCCTATTAGGACTATGAAATCACTAAGTAAAAGCTCTCTATTTAACTCAATATCTAATCCCAAAGATGTCCTTCCAATGGATATATTTTGGTCTTTGTCATATGCATCATGGTTTTTCCATCTTATATATTTTAGATTCTCTGTGCCTATTTTTTCTTCCATCTCCATTTGGCTCATCTTTGTGTGTATCCCAAGCCCAGGGATAAGGGTTATGTTTTTTTCCTTGGCACCTGCTTTTTTTAGCTCATCTATTACAAGATGAAAAAATTTATATACTGGTGTTGGCCTAGTGTTGTCATCAACTACAATCAGCACCTTTTTGTCCTTTAAATCCTTTTGTCCAATTGGTATTTGTTCAAAGGGATTTGCCATTGACCTTTTTATAACCGATACTTCATCCCCTGTTTGAGCCCCTATTTTTTGTGTATCAGGTATTACTATCTCCCAGTTATCAGGGACTTTTAGGGACAACTTTTTTTCTCCAAATGGTAGATCTATTTTCATACCCACCTCTTCTTAATTAGTAATTGACCTTTATGGTTGTTTTAACCTATATTTAATCAGAATTGTTTATGTTTTTCAAGGTGTTGGGACAAATTTAATAAAATTATAAACAAGGAGCAATACCATGGGATATTTTTTTTCAAAAAGTTTAGCATATAAGGATTTGTGTAAACACTACACCGAGATAAGAGATATACATATGAGGGATATGTTTTTAGATGACAGAGACAGGTTTTACAGATTTAGTATAAAATTAGGTCCAATAATGTTTGATTATTCAAAAAACAGGATAACATCAAAGACCATGGCGCTACTTTTTAAACTGGCAGAAGAGGCCTCTTTAAAGGAAAAAATTCAGGGTATGTTCTCAGGAGATATTATAAATGTAACTGAAAATAGACGTGTTATGCACTGGGCACTTAGATCTCCTGAAAACAAAGAAGTAATTGTGGATGGTAAGGACTGGTCAAAAGAAATACATTCAGTCTTAAGGAGGGTAAAGGGATTTGTTGAGGACATAAGGTCTGGAAAATGGAGGGGATTTACAGGTAAAAGGATTACAGATGTTGTAAATCTGGGGATAGGGGGATCAGACCTTGGGCCAAAGATGGTTGTCAGGGCACTGGATTTTTTGTCTTCAAAGGACCTTAAAGTGCATTTTGTATCAAATGTGGATCCAGCACATTTAAATAAGACCATTGAGGATTTATCTCCTGAAACAACCCTGTTTATTATTTCTTCAAAGTCATTTACAACCCAGGAGACAATGGAAAATGCAAAAAAAGCCAGACAGTGGGTGGTTGAAAATTTAAAAGATGATAGGTGCGTTGAAAGACATTTTGTGGCTGTTTCAACTAACAGGGAAGGGGTAATTCAATTTGGTATAGATCCCAAAAACATGTTTGAATTCTGGGATTTTGTTGGTGGAAGATACTCTCTGTGGTCTGCAATTGGGACATCTATTGCTATTTCTATTGGATTTGAGAATTTTGCCCAGCTCTTAAAGGGTGCCCACATGGTGGACAAACACTTTAAAGAAACTGAATTTAAAGAGAATATACCGGTTATTATGGGCCTTTTAGATGTATGGTATGTAAATTTTTTTGGGGTGAGATCCATTGCCATCCTACCCTATTCCCAGTGTCTTGAGGAATTTCCAAATCACCTTCAGCAACTAATTATGGAATCAAATGGGAAGCGAATTACAATGGATGGAAGAGAAGTGGATTTTGATACATCACCGGTGATTTGGGGGCGGGTAGGAACAGATGGCCAGCATTCCTTTTATCAACTTCTTCATCAGGGCACACAAATAGTACCATGTGATTTTATTGGATTTGTAAAAAATCCATATAACACAGAAGACCAACATAAGATATTTATGGCCAATTTTTTTGCACAAACCCGGGCACTTATGGAGGGGAGAGATGAAAAACAGGTACTTGAGGAACTCAAAACCAGTTCAAAGGATAGAGATGAGATAAACAACATCCTGCCGCATAAACTATTTCCTGGAAATAGGCCATCCAATTCAATTTTAATAGATGAGCTAACTCCCTATAGCCTGGGAGCCCTTATAGCGCTATATGAGCATCGTGTCTATGTTTCCGGATGCATATGGAATATAAATTCCTTTGATCAGTGGGGGGTAGAGCTTGGAAAAAAACTTGCTAAGGACATAATAGATAAATTAGATAAGGATCAGTTATGTGGCTTTTATGATTCATCTACAAATGGACTAATCAATTACTACAATAAAACAAAGAGAGGTGATTTATAGTGTATTATCTGGGAGTTGATGTAGGCTCTGTTAGTATTAATGCTGCTATAATTAATGAGAATGGAGAAGTTGTATATGAAGCACCATATACAAGGCACTTTGGAATAATATATGATAAAACTTATACAGTTTTAGAGAATATTTTTTCAAAATATCCCATGGAAGAAATTTATGGAATATTATTTACAGGTTCAAATGGAAAATTGATAGCAGAGGTTTTAGATGCACCATATGAAGTGGAGACAATATGTATTGTAGAAGGTGCAATTAACATAGTTCCTGGGGTTAAATCCATTATAAATATTGGAGGACAGGATGCAATGTTATTTAACCTGTCCTATGAAGGAGATAGATTTTTTTTGACCAATTTTTCAATAAATGGTCCATGTGCATCTGGTACAGGTTCATTTATAGATCAACAGGCAGAAAGGCTGTCAATAGCCATGTATGGAGCAGATTTTAAGCTCACCCAGGATAAATTAGACACAACCCTTAAGGACTTTATAGACCTGGGTCTTAAAAGCACATCTCCAGCACCTGTGGCATGTAGGTGCACAGTATTTACAAAGTCTGACATGATCCACCTGCAAAATAAAGGGGAGCCCATAGAAAACATAATTGCGGGTCTCCACCATGGAAATGCCAAAAACTTTGTGAGCACAATAGTTGGCAATGTGGAAGTGGAACCACCAGTTATATTTATTGGCGGAATGGCTGCAAATAGGCTTCAATATATTGCACTTAAAAAATACTTTCCAGACCTTATTGTCCCTGATTTTTTTGCATCCATTGGTGCAATTGGGGCAGCAATTCTTTCTAGAAAGGAATTAAAACCTTCAGCAATTAAAATAGAGAAGTTAAAAAGGGCAACAAAGGGAAAATCTGTTGACTTTCCAAGGACCTATCCCCTCTCCCTTGAGCTTTCCTGTTTTAATGAAAGTAAGGACATAACTCCTCCACATAGATCTGGGATAGTTAAAGGCTATCTTGGTGTAGATATAGGTTCTACCAGCACAAAATATGCATTTATTGACTTAAAAGGAAACATTATTTCCAAGTGTTATGTGACCACCAGGGGAAAGCCAATAGAGGTTACCCAGTATCTCCTTTTAGACCTTATAAAAAAGCTTGGGGAAGATGTTAATGTCCTAGGGATCTCCACAACGGGTTCTGGCAGGAATGTGGTTGGGGATTTTCTAGATGCAGACCTTATCATAGACGAGATAACTGCCCATAGCAGAGGTGCGGTGCATATAAACAAGGAAGTTGACACTATATTTGAGATAGGTGGTCAGGATTCCAAATACATTAGGATAAAAGATACCCATCCAGTGGATTTTGACATGAACAAGATCTGTGCAGCAGGCACAGGAAGTTTTTTACACGAGCTGGCAAATAAACTGGGGATAAATATTGTGGGTGAGTTTCAGGAAATAGCACTTAGCTCGAAAAATCCCATTAACTTAACTGAGAGATGCACAGTATTTATGGAATCTGATTTAATGGGATATTTGCAGCAAGGAGCCAGGATCCAGGATTTAATAGCTGGACTTTGTTATGCAATTGTTCACAATTATTTAAATAGGGTGGTGGGCAAGAGGTTTATAGGGAATAAAATAATGTTTTTAGGTGGCCCATCCTTAAATAAGGCAATTGTGGCTGCTTTTGAAAAAGTCCTTGGTAAAGAGATTATAGTTCCTCCGCACAGGGAAGTGATGGGTGCTTATGGGGCTGCCCTGCTCATAAAAGAACAAATGGAAAAATCTGGGAACAAACAAAAGGATAGGAATATAAAGGAGCTGGCAATAAGTGAAGTGGGTTATAAAGAGATAATATGCAGGGCGGATATTACTTGCACCAATGAATGTAAACTAAAAGTATATAATTTCCATGGTAAAAAGAGTATATGGGGTGGGGAGTGTGGTAGATATGAGGTGACAAATTATCTGGGAGAACCCTGTGATGATTATTTTTTAAAAAGGGAAGAGATATTTTTAGATATCCTTAAACAATGGGACGTTGAGCCTGGTAAACTCAATACCATAAACAGCTCTCCTGTTATAGGGATCCCTTTTGCTATTCAATTTTTAGAGTGGGGCTTTTTCTGGTCAATATTCTTTAGAGAACTTGGATTCAATGTGTATCTTACCCCCAAAACCCAAAATAAGATAGCTACTCTTGGGGTGGAATCTGTTGTAACTGATATGTGTTTTCCCATTAAGGTGTTTCACGGACATGTAAAATATTTGATTGATAGATGTGATTTTTATTTCCTTCCAAATGTAATAGATATGCCAGCATATTCTGATAATGAAAAGTCCATGTTTTGTCCAATGGTGGCAGCATCAGCATATATTGTAAAAAGAGCGATTTCAATTGATGATAAAAGAATTTTACAACCACATGTGTATCTAAGGGATGGTCCAGAACATCTGACAAAAGATTTATATGAGGCCATGGGGAATAAGTTTAATGTTACCATAAAAGAAATAAAAAGGGCAGTGGATTTAGCTTTTTCTAAGTACAATTCCTATAAAAAGGGATTAATTGATATAGGAAAAGATGTACTTTCTAAAAATGGAGACAAGCCAATCTGGATAATAAGTGGCAGACCGTATAATTTATATGATGTTAGACTAAATCTTCACCTTGGCTCAAGGTTATCAAAAAGGGGAATTTTAGCACTACCAATGGATTTTATTGATGTCTCCCAAATAGATTTATCAGATTTTCCAAGGATGTACTGGGGCTTTGGATCAAGGGTTTTAAGGGTAGCCAAGTATGTAAAAAAACATCCAAATCTCTTTGGGGTCCATATTACGAATTTTAGTTGTGGACCAGATTCTTTTATAGAACATTTCTATAAGTTTATTTTAAAGGATAAACCATATCTCATACTTGAATTTGATGAACACACAGGCGTTGCTGGTGTCTTAACAAGGATTGAGGCCTTTTTTCATGTGGTGGAAAGTGTTATGAAGGGCTACTGAAATTAATTAATTGACATAATTTTGTCTAAGGGTGTAACTAAAGTAATTAATATTTAAAAATAAAAAAAGAGGGGGTGAGTTATGGAAAAATTGCTCAGGATTAATACAAGGACAGGTGAATATAAATTTGAGGGGGTGGGGGATGATCTAAAATTTCTTGGGGGGAGGGCCCTTACATCAAGGATTATTAGAAAAGAAGTACCTGCCAAGGCTCATCCTCTGGGAAGGGACAATAAGCTGGTAATAGCGCCAGGAATACTAACTGGAACTCCAGTTGCCAATTCCGGAAGGATATCCGTTGGAGGGAAATCTCCTTTAACAGGTGGAATAAAAGAGTCTAATTCTGGCGGATCCATGTCCCAGAAATTGGCAAACCTTGGGATAAAAGGGATTGTTTTAGAAGATAAGCCAGAAGATAGTCGGGTTCCAAGGGTGGTTTTTATTAACAGTGAAGGCGTTGCCATTGAGGAATTCCCGGAGCTTTCAGGAAAAGGCACCTATGATACTGCAAAGAGGCTTTTTGAGAGATATGGGGATAAAGTGGCCATTATGGTGATTGGTCCTGCAGGTGAAGATTTACGCCTTGGTGCCTCTATTCAATTTACTGACCCAAGGGGTCGACCAGCAAGGGCTGCTGGTAGGGGAGGACTTGGTGCTGTTATGGGGTCTAAAGGTATTAAGGCAATTGTTGTGGACGATAAGGGCGGAAAAGGAGTATCCATTGCAGATAAAGATGCATTTAAAGCTGCTGCCAGAAGGTGGGTGGAAATCTTAAAGGGACATCCAGTTACATCACAGGGACTCCCATCTTTTGGAACTGCTATTTTGATAAATATAATCAACGAGGCTGGTGCACTCCCCACTAAAAATTTCAGGTATGGGCGTTTTGATAAGGCAGCTGATGTAAGTGGTGAGAAAATGGCAGAGATAATAGAAAAAAGGGGAGGGGTTGTTAAAGAAGGATGTCATCCAGGATGCATTATCCAGTGTTCCCAGGCATATGTTGATGAAAATGGGGAATATATCACGTCAGGTTTTGAATATGAGACAGTGTGGGCACTTGGTCCCAACACCACAATATCAAATTTAGATGACCTGGCACACCTTGATCGACTCTGTGATGACCTTGGGCTTGATACTATAGAGATGGGAAATACCATTGCTGTTGCAATGGATGCTGGTATAATCCCATGGGGAGATGGAAAGGCTGCAATTGAACTTTTAAAAAGGGTCTATAATAAAGATGATTATCTGGGAAAAATAATTGCCAATGGTGCGTCCTTTACAGGAAAGGCCCTGGGAGTTGATAGGGTACCTGTTGTAAAAGGCCAATCCCTGCCTGCATATGATCCAAGGTCTGTAAAAGGGGTTGGGGTTACATACGCCACTACCCCAATGGGGGCTGACCATACAGCTGGATATGCTGTGTGTCAAAATGTCCTGAAAGTTGGAGGGGATATAAATCCCTTGAAAAAAGAGGGAAATGTTGAGGTCTCTAAAAATTTACAGATTGCAACTGCAGCGATAGATTCAACTGGTTTTTGTCTCTTTGTTGCATTTGCAGTTCTGGATACAGAGGATGCAATGGAGACCATGGCAAATCTCTTATCTGCAAAGATGGGCAAAAAAGTGACTGTAGATGATATAATTAATTTAGGTGTGAGTGTTTTAAGAGATGAATATTCTTTTAATGTTGATGCAGGGTTTACTAAGGCCCATGACCAGTTACCAGAATTTTTTATAAAGGAAAAACTACCTCCTCACGATACTGTTTGGGATTTTACAGTAGAAGAACTCCAGGCTGCCAAGGTGCTTTAAGAAAATTGAGGGGTGGACAACTTGTCCACCCCTTTTTAATGAGTTAAAGATGAAAATTATTATGAGAATAGAAGTCCTGTGTTTTGCCACCCTAAAAAAATACACCCCTGACAATGAGGAAATTGAAATTGAGAAGGGATTTAAGGTCTATCATGTACTTGAAAAATTGGGTATTGATAAAAAGGAGGTCAAGGTGATCTTTATAAATGGAAAGCATGCCTCCTTGGATAGTGAGCTCAAAGAGGGAGATAGATTGGCTCTGTTCCCTGCTGTTGGGGGAGGATAAAACATGGATCTATCTCACCTTATAAGAAATTTTTCTGCTATAACCAAAAAAGATCAAGAGAGATTGTTATATTCCAGGGTCCTTGTTGTTGGATGTGGAGGACTTGGAGGTTATGTCCTTGAAATTCTGGCAAGGATTGGCGTGGGGCACCTCATTTTTGCAGACGGTGATAGGTTTGAAGAAACTAATTTGAATAGACAGTTGCTTTGCTCTGTTAATACATTGGGTAAGAACAAGGCAGAAGTGGCCAAAAAAAGGATTTTAGAGATAGCCCCTCATTGCAGACCCTTTGCCATTTCAAGAAATTTAATAAAAGAGGAAGTTGTGGAATTGGGCAGGGGAACTGACATTGTAATTGATGCAGTGGGAGGAACTTTATTTAAAAAAGAAATAGTGGCTGAGTGTTTAAAAAACTCAATTCCCATAATTACTGGCGCAGTGGCAGGGTTTGAGGGGTTTGTTTCCACAGTTCTTTCTGGTTTTAAAACACCTGTTGATTTTTTTATGTCTAAGGACAGAGACTCTGCAGAACATTTACTTGGATGCACTGCGCCAATTGTTTCAATTATAGGAACCCTCCAAGCTTACGAGGCCATATCATATATTTGCTGGGAGAAATCAAACTTTGCAGGTAAGGTTTTTTATATTTCTCTTAAGGATTTTAGCTTTTCAACTTTTGAACTTTAATCATAGTTATTCTATGAGTCCTTTTTGTAGGGCATATCTGGTAAGTCCAGCTATATCATGAATATCCAATTTTCTCATTAATGCATTTCTATGTGTTTTTACTGTTTGGGGACTTATACTCAAAATTTCGGCAATTTCTTTTGTTGTTTTTCCCTCAGCTATCATTTGTAGAAGCTGTTTTTCTCTTGGAGTAAGTGTGGAATAAATATCCAGTTTTGATTTCTCTTGGAAAAGACCCTTGTATTCTTCTACTACATATTTTGCTACGGGTGGGCTTATATAGATATGTCCATGTAAAACAAAATCTATACTTTCAAGGAGTTCTTCCACTGCTGCATCTTTTAATAAATAGCCTACAGCGCCTGCCACAAAGGCATTTAATACATATTCCTTTTCTTTATACATGGATAAAATAATAATTTTGCTTTTACTTCTACTTTTTTTTATTTCTTCGGTGGCAACTATTCCATTTATGTTGGGCATTAATATATCCATTATAACTATATCGGGTTCTAAATTAAGTGTTTTTTCAATGGCCTCTTGTCCTGTTTGTGCTTCTCCTATAACTATATAGTCTTTATTTTGAGATATTATTGCTTTAAATCCTTCCCTTACTAAATTATGATCATCTGCTAACAAAATTTTAGCCTTCACAACTCTTAACTCCTTAACTTAGATATTTTTCTTGCAAAAGGTTATCAACTGGTATCTTATAGGTAAGAGTGCTTCCTGTTGATTTCTTACTGGATATGGTGAACTCTCCTCCCAGGTATGTGACCCTTTCCCTAATCATATGGAGACCCATTCCATTTTTAGGACTCATATTTCTTTGTATATCTTCCGGAAAGCCTACACCATTATCACATATCTTTATTACAAGTTCTTTTTCTTCTCTCATCTCAATATGGACTGCTACGTGAGTCGCCTTTGAGTGTTTTGCACAGTTTAAAAGCCCTTCTTGTACTAAACGGAATAATAATGTTTCCACTTCCTGGGGATACCTTCCTATGGGTTCTAAAACCTTTAAAGAGGTCTTAATGGGGAATTTTTCAGCAAATATGTCTAAATACCAATTGAGTGCAGCAGTAAAACCCAAATTGTCTAATATTATAGGATACATTTCAGATGTAAGATCTCTTGTTATCCCAATTACTGTGCTTAACAAATTATCAACTTTATCTAATTCATCAGCAAGACCTTTATTTTTTTGTTCTATATTTTTTTTAAGCATCCCGATATTAATTTTAATGGCTGCTAAATCTTGCCCAAGTTGGTTGTGTAATATGTCAGCAAATTTCCTCCTAGATTCTTCTTCAACCTTTGAGAGTTTTATGGTAAGATTTCTTAATTCCTTGTTCCTTTTTTTTAGTTGAGCATTCATGGAAAGTAATTCTTTTTCCAATCTACGGCGGGTGGTTATGTCTCTTAAAATAGACATGGTATATCTATGGTTATCCATAAAGAAAGAACTTGAAATCAACTCAACAGAAGTGCGTCCTCCTTTTTTGTTGATAATATCAAAGGCACAGGGATTAGGATTAGGACTAATCAGGCATCTCTTGGCTTTTTTTCGGTCTTTGGGATCTAACAGGTTCAATAAAGAAGATGATAGAATTTCTTCTTTTGAATATCCTGTTAGTTCTGTCCATTTGGGATTTGAATCAATAATTTGAAGGGTATGGGCATCTAAAAAGATTATGGCATCATTAGCGTGGTTGAATATTTCTTTATAGCGTCTTTCTGATTGACGCAATTGAGTTATTTTTTGTTCTACTAAATCTTCTAATTCTTGTGTATATTTATTAAGCTCTTCTTGTAAATTTTTTATTTCTGTAATATCAACAAAATTAATAATAAAATCAGTGGATTTATATGTATTATCTATTATAACAGAGCTGTTTACTAAAATGTATTTTCTATTTTGATTTTTATCAATGAACTCATACTCAATTTGAGTATCAGTTAATGTATTTTTATTCATTAATTTTTTAAATGGTATTGGCAAATTTAATTCATTAATGTTTTTATCTTTAACGTCATTGTAGTTTATTCCAATTATTTCCTCTGACTTTCTGTTCCAAAATCTTATATTACCATTTTCTGTTAAGACTATAAATCCAATAGGAGCACTGGAAAGTATTGCTTCTAAAAAGACTTTATGTCTATTTAATTCTCTTGTCCTCTTCTCTACCATAACTTCCAGTTTTCCAGAATACTCCAGTAATTGATTTTGTACTTTACCTAAATGACCTATTAAATGTACAAAAGTCTTTGTAAGTTCTCCCAATTCGTCATGTTTGTATTTATCTATAGTGTCTGTTAATTGCAGTTCTCCATTTTTAATACGTCTACAATAATTTATTAGATTAGTTAAAGGATTATACACTAATCTTTGAAAGAAGAACCAAACTAGGATAAATAATAGAACAATAAAGGCAACTCCAATAGCAAAAATATGTAAAGTGGTTTTATACATTGTTGCCAACTGACTTTCGATATTCACTCCAATGACGTCTAATCCAGCTACACTACCTTCCTTTCTAAAGTATCCTCCTCTGGAGCCATATTTTTTTATTAGTTCTGCAGGTGCATCCTTGGGATCCCCATGACATCTAAGGCAAGATTTTTCCATATAGATTGGCTCAGTGACCATAAACCATCTGGCTCCATTTATTGTTACTATTCCTTTCCATTCTTTTAACGAATGGGTCTTATTGTAATAGCTGATCATCTTTCTCTCAAAGGCATTGGCCTTGTTCAGGGGATTTCTAGGGTTAAGGGCAGCCCTCTTGTATTTAACATCTTTGAAATATTGAGACACATTCCCCATAACCCTTCTAGTAACATACGAAGTGGACATGGCTTCTACAATAAACTGGTCCTTTGATAGGACTGAATACATTTTTGGCCTTAAAATTTCTTTTACATATTTTCTGGCGGCTTCTGCCTCTGCCATGAAAATCCTTGTTTTTTCATTGGCCTCTTTAAGTATCCAATTTTTGTATTGGATGGAGACCAACAAGCAAATTATCAATGTGGAAGCAATAAGGACAGAGGCAGTTGCCAAAAAGAATTTAGTTCTTAGAGAAAGGTCTTTTGTTTTCATTGGGTCAGATTTAATTAGGAAATCGAGTATACATTATATGTTCCACTGATTTGGTTGTCTATATTTTTATTTTCCCTTGTACAGAGGAAATCACTACATTTTCCCCTTGGAAATAGATAGACTCCATGTTTTATACATACACCAGCATCCCCCCTAACACATCCCCAGGCAGAACTTAAGGTATTTAGACCGTGGTAAAACTCTTCTAAAAATTTAGGGTCATTGCGAAAATATTTACAATGCAAGCAAGTATATTGGTTCATGGTATACCCCTTTTATTATTTTCTTGCGGCCCTATTGGGGCCGCATTTTCTGTAATTTGAATTTTTATTTTAAAACACCTAATGCAGTTGACCAATAATTTCCAAATATTATGGCTGAGAATATAAATCCCAAGATCACATTTACTATAACTCCCATGGTAAATGCCTTGAATGGTTTGTTTCCTGCTGATGCCAGTTCTCTAAACCTGGTTGTAAGTCCTATGCTTAGAAAACAAAAGATAAAAGTCCATGTCCTCATGGCCTTGATTGGATTTATTAAATTTGGTTTTACAGTGTGCAAATATTCATTCATTGAATAGGAGTGAACCACAACGGTAATTATTAGGGAAGCCAAAAAAAAGCCCAATACAAACTTTGGGAATCTCCACCATACCTCTTTTAAAGTGGGCTTCTGTCCCAACCTATCTCCTTTTTCCCATTTGGTAATTGATATTACCGCAAATGCAAAGGCCCATAAACCGATCCAAATATCTCTTCCTATTACTTTCATTAAAGTAAATGCACGTACAGCAATTTCTTCCATTCCAGCCATAAGTCCATAGGCCTGTGCAGCGGCAAATCCAGCTGCATCTGCAAATTCTGAAGTTCCTATCCATGCTCCGGCCACTCCTGCATGTAAATGAAGAATCTTGGATATGAATGGCAGGAAGAAGATCATTACTATTGCCCAAACTATAACCAGAGTAATGGCAATACAGGGATGTTCCTTTTTGGCCCTAACTGCACCTGCAACTGCAATTGTTCCAGAAACGCCACAAACAGAGGCTCCAGCCCCAAGACATGCTGCAAGTCTTGGATCTAATTTAAATAATCTCGTTGCGGCAAAATATACTGTCAAACAAGTAGATACAGAGATTATGGTAGCCTGTAGCATGGCCACAGGACCAGCATAGATAATAAGAGTAAAAGGTAAAGTTGCCCCAAGCAACACAATTCCTGTTTTAATAAAATATTCAACACGGAAACCAGTATCCATCCATTTTGGCAATTTGATAAAATTGGCAATGATCATCCCTATTGCCAAGGCCACTAACGGTGGTTCAAGGTTGTAGTGGTGTGCCTTTTCCCATGCCCCAATTGAGAATATTATCACAGAAATCACGTACACAAAGATGAAAGAAGGGACGAATTCAGACAGATTGAATCCCATTATTTTACTGCTTAATGAAAATACTATAAGCCAAAAGAAAAATTGCAGGAAATAGAGTTTATAATTAAGTGCAAAGTGATGAAACAGTTGATCTAGACTAGACCACTTTGCTGGAGTAACAGCTAGTGGCTTCAAACTTCCTCCAGAAAAATAAAGGAAAATTGCAGCAAAGATAATCCCCATGGATAACCAAATAGCCCACCAATCCTCTTTTAGATACAACTCCTTCCATCCTGAAGGTTTTACTTCAGGAACTTCACATACATTTTTTTGATTCTCATTCATCTGACAATACCTCCTTTGTGTTTGAATTAAATTAGTTATACTATAAATATAATAACATAAAGGAGGTCTGATGAAATTACCCTTTTGGTGTATTTAAGATATACCAAATGGAGTAGTTGATTTTTGATTGCAAAATATATGATTGTTATTTTTGTTTGGATAGATTTGAAAAAAAGGTTACAATCCAGACAAGGATCATTAAGATTGTAAAAGTTAAAAGATGGCAAGTTTACCAAAAAACGAAAAAATAGAAAATTACTTAGGGAGGAGACAATGTAAGTCACATAAGGACGAAATTAGTTAAATAAAAATTATATTGGGCTTTAGGCCGTGGATTGAGTATAAAGACCTTCTTATGCCCCCGGCAGGATTCGAACCTGCGGCGCCAGGATTAGGTATAATGGACTCCAAAAACTGGACAGAGGAATAAGGTGGATGTTAGCCTGAAAGGACAGAAAGGAGTCAAGGATTAGATGGGTAACATCCGGAAGAGGCACAACGGAGCATTTAAGGCAAAGATAGCACTGGAGGCACTAAAGGCGGAGAAGACGATCTCAGAGATATCCAGTAAATATGGAGTACACCCAAGCCAGGTGAGGCGATGGAGAAAACAACTTATTGAGGGACTACCATCTATATTTACAGACAAGAAGAAAAAGGCAGAGAAAGACAGAGAGGAGCTTGAGGCAGAACTATA